>JALOTU010000021.1 GCA_025457725.1 Verrucomicrobiota bacterium | reverse complement strand
GGCGACGCGCACCAGGAGCACATCACCGTCCGAGACACCCAGCTGCTGCCTCAGGCCGGCATTCAGCAAAACCTCATCGTTCTGAAGAGAATTCGGGAAGGCGTCATTTCCACTCAGCGCACGCCAGGAACTGCTTTCGACCCCGATCACGCTCACTTGATTCGCCCGCGCGGAAGCATCGCTCGTCGCCACAGTACCCGGCAGCAGGAGCACGGGGGCCAGACGAATGGGCCTCGAATCCCGGTCCAGCGCCACCGCCTGCAGCTCGCCCGCCAGACGGTCGCGGAAGAGTCGATCCCCGGCTGACAGCGCGAACCGGGTTGCCCCCAGCCGTTCCAACGCCTTGGCCCGCAAGCTCCCCTTGACCGAATCACCCACCACGAGCGCGCCAATGAGCGCAGCACCACCGATCGCCGCGCCAATCACGACGCCCAGGTGTGAGCGCCAGTGATACCGCAGACTGCGTCGGATGAGCGTGCGCAAGGTCATAACGCAACCTCCGAGGCTCGAACACCGTGATCCGATAGCAATCCCAAATGCGAAACACCCCGGACGCAGCCCGAGCGCGGAAGACTGCAATCCAATGCTCGCACAACCCACCCCGCGCTTTGGAGTGCGCAGACCTGGCTGCGCTTTCCAATCCGGCCCTCTCTCCCCAAGCCCATCCCCCTTGCCAAACCAGCTCGCAGCCCATTCACCCATCGGCAGTTCGTTCTCCACCCCAACCGTCTTGAAAAGCGGCGCCGGGTCACCGCACTCCAAAGAGCCTTCTCCTCATCGTGGGCTGACAGCCGAAGGCGGGATGCGTCAAAAGTCATCGGGCACCTCCAGTCGGTCGGTCTTAAAGCTGTAGATCGTCTGCACTCTTGCCGGTGTGGTCACTCGCTCAAACCACGCGGCGGAACACCACCGATACTGGTGTGCCGCCGACACAAGACCATGTTTCACGGCGTTCTGGTGGACATAATTGAGCCGGGCCAAGTAAGACTTCTCATACGTCAGTTTCGTATCCCAGAAGTTGAACCACACGCGGCGGCCCTCTTTTAGGTCCAGACGGTTCAACTCGCGAGCGGACTCCGCGTGGAGCCGGGAAATCATCCCTCGCAAAGCGGCGGATGCCGGGCAGCCTCTCGCCACGAAATGGTAATGATTGGCGAACACGGCCCAAGCCTCAATCTGCCAGGCATGCTGGCTGGCAATCTCCAGAAGCTTGCGCTCGAGCAAGTCCAGTCGGTCGGGTCTGGCAAAAAGTGGCAGCTTCTTAAAGGTGCCGGCGGTGATCATGTAAACCCCGTGCTCTGTCAGCTTGTGGATGGGGGCATGGGGCCATGGCAGCTTCAAGGGATCCGGTGTCATGAGGTTGGAAACTGTCGCGGCTTGCGAACGCGCAGTGGAGGAAGGCGGCGACAAGTCCCCGCACTCCAAAACCTGCGCCGGACTTCGCGCGTCCCCATGACGTCGTAGCGGGTCTGTGTGATGGTTCTCCATCTCCCAGCCTCTATGCTCCATCCTCCTGCAAGCTGCCACCTTCCAATCGCACCACCCGTTTCATCCTTCGGGCCAGATCCATCGAATGCGTGACGACGATCATTGAGACGCCTTCCTCCCGGTTCAGTTCCACCAGCAACTGACTGAGCGATTCGGCGGAAGCGTGATCGAGGGCGCCGGTGGGTTCGTCCGCCAGCAGCAATGCCGGCCGATTGATCAGCGCACGCACCACCGCCACCCGCTGGCGTTCACCCCCGGAGAGCTGTCCAGGAAAATGGGCCATGCGCTCTGCGAGTCCGACCCGTTTGAGCAAACGTTCGGCGCGCTGCGGGACAGATTCCATGCTTGAGAACGAGGCGGGTTGCGATGGAGCAGCGCCGGCTGCCGTTTCCCTGGTCGCAGCCAGTGTGGGCACCAACACATTCTCCCAAGTGGTGCACTGCGGAAGGAGATAGTGCGACTGGAAGACAAATCCGATCTCCAGGTTCCGCACCTGCGCCAGTTGATCGTTGTCGAGCGTGCCCAGGTCGCGCCCGCCCAGCTCCACCCGGCCGCTGGTGGCCTGGTCCAGCGTGCCGATGATTTGCAACAAGGTGCTCTTCCCGGAACCCGATGGCCCCACAACGGCCAGCGCATCCCCTTTGGCCAATTGCAGCGAAACTCCATCGAGGACGGGAACCGGACCCGCCCCCGTCTCATACCGCTTCACCAGTTCACTGACTCGCAGAAGTTTGGTGGGTTCAGCCATGGACTAATTTCACCGCCAAAACCGGCCCAATGCCAATGAAAAATCATCGACACCCCCCAGGGCCGAAGATTCGGGCCGCCCGACCGGGCTCGCCGCTGCCATTGAATCCGAAGTGCGAACTCAACCCGTCCCGGGTATAGTGCGATCCGCGATGCAACTCGGTTCGCTCCAGCTGTCGTCCAATCTGTTCCTCTCGCCACTGGCGGGCTACACCAACCTGCCCTTCCGGCGCGTGGTGCGCGAAGTCGGCGGGGTGGGCTTGTGCACCACCGACCTGGTCAACGCCCGCTCACTGCTCGAACGACGCCCCAAGGCGCTCAAGCTGATCGAGACGCAAGACACCGACCGGCCGCTGGCGGTGCAGCTGTTCGGGTCGGTGCCGGAGGAGATGCGCGACGCCACGCAGCTGCTGGAATCCATGGGTGTGGATTTGGTCGACATCAACATGGGCTGTCCCGTGAAGAAGGTGTGCAAAGTCGGTGGCGGCTCGGCCATGATGACGGAACTGGACAAGACCGCCGCCTTGGTCGCCGGCATGGTCAATGCCGTGAAGATTCCCATCACCGCCAAGATGCGGCTGGGCTGGGACGATGACAACATCACCGCCCCGGACCTGGCCCGGGCGCTCGAGGAGGTGGGGGTGGCCGCCCTCTTTGTCCATGGCCGCACCCGACAGCAGGGATTTTCCGGAAGGGTCAACCTGAACGGGATCCGTTCCGTGGCCAGGGCGGTCAAACGGGTTCCCGTCATCGGGAATGGCGATGTGACCACGCCCCAGGCGGCCCGGCACATGATGGAGCAGACGGGGTGCGCCGGCGTGAGCATTGGGCGCGGGGCCTTCTACGATCCATGGATCTTCCAACGGACGTCTCATCTCTTGCTGACGGGCGACCTCTTGGCTGAACCTGATTTTGGCGAACGCATCCGGGTGCTGCAGCGTCATTTCGACCTGATGATCGAGGTGTTCGGCGAGGAACTGGGCTGCCGCATGTTTCGCAAGGTGGCGCCCTGGTATTCCAGGCGGTTTGGGCCGGCGAGCGAGTTCAACAAGAAGGTGGTGCGCATTTCCACCCGGGAGGACTTCGCGGCGGTGCTGGAGAACTACATGCGCTGGCGCGAACGGTTCCTCGACAACGACGGGCAGTTGAAGTCCCAGTTTCAACCGGCACCCATGGTCGCCTCATTTCTCCAACCGGAGGAGGCAGGTGCCGCACCGTCAGCCATTCCAGTGCCCAAGGGGCCGATCGACGTTTGGTGAATCATCGAACGGGTCGCTCCCGAGGGGCAACACGACCGCATCGCCGCTTCAAGCCAACAGCCGATAGACGCCAATCAGCACGAGCCCCACGGCCACGGTGCAGACGGCGGAGAGCACTCCCTGCCAGATTGGTCGCAATGTCGCAATTCGTTGCATAACTTTGAACCCACTTTCCTTGTTCAAAGGCAAGGACGCAGAAGGGACGGATCCGGTTACAAGGAATGTCGGTTGGGCCGCCATGAAAATGTAAAGCCTTCGTAAAGAACGCGGTGTTCCACACCCACGCACAGGATGATGGCACTGTGTCACACCACTTCCATCGGACATTTGGGCAAGGCATCCAGAAAGGTCTGGCCGTAGCGCTTGGTCAACACGCGGGGATCGAGCACGACGACGATGCCGGTGTCGGTCTTGGTGCGGATCAAACGACCCACCCCCTGACGGAATTTCAGCACGGCTTCAGGCAGGGAGAATTCACTGAACGCGTTGCCGCCACGGGCTTCAATCGCTTCCAGGCGGGCTTCAATCAGCGGATGATCCGGCACGGCAAAAGGCAATCGGGTGATGATGACATTGCTGAGGGATTCGCCGGGAACATCCACTCCCTGCCAGAAGCTGTCGGTGCCGAAGAGCACGGAATCAGTGTCTTCCTTGAATCGTTCCAGCATCACGTTGCGGGGCGTGCCTGTGCCCTGGATGTGACACTCGATGCCGAGCTGGTCGAAGAAAGGCTGCATGCGCTCCCCCAATTCGTTCATCAACCGGTAACTGGTGAACAGGACGAACGCCTTGCCATGGGTCAGTTTCAGGAAACGTTCCAGGTGGTGCTCCAGGGCCGCCGAGTAACCCGGATCCCGCGGATCCGGCATCTTCCCGGCGACAAACAGCTTCATCTGCTGCTCGTAGTCGAACGGCGTGCCCACTTGCAGTTGCGTGGCCGCCTCCGCACCCACTCGGCGGGTAAAATAATGCAGCGCACGCTCACGTGGCACAGGCCTCCGGCCTGTGCGTTGAACCGTTGGTGTCAGCACCCGACCCAGATCCGCAGTCGAGTCCATGCCAACCGCCGATCCGTGTCCTGCAACAAAGCTTCCTGCGCTCAGGCCCGCCTTTACCGGGTTCGCCTTGATATAGTTAGAATATTGAACCAGCGCAGACTCGGTGCGGATGATGTGGTCGAACGATTCGTCCTGCCAAAGGGTGCCGGTTCTATCCAACAGATGGTTGATTTCCCGGGCCGTGAATGTCTTCCAGGACTTTAGAATGTCAGAGAGGGTGTGTTCGCCTAGCGGCTTCAGGGTCAGGTGCACGTGATTGGGCATCACCACGAATTCTCCGAGTGCATAGCGATCTTCGTCAAAATGTTTGAAAGCGGACACAACAATTTGAGCTGCCTCGGGTTGGCGCAGCGAACACGAGCCCTCCCCTTCATCCAGCCAGTCCTCGATGCGTGCCGGGAACAGATGGTGAAACTCAATCTGATCCTGTTCCGAGCGCGGCTCCGGATGTGTCTTCAACCAGACATCCCGTTCCACACGCCATTGTTTCAACTTCTGAGCCGGGATAGAATCCGCCAGGCGAAAGGTCACAAAGTAGGTTGCACCGTCTTGCCGCCAATGGGGAAGATTGCGTGTTCGTCGGGACACGGGGCCAGTGAGGTTAAAGGGGGTGAATGGCAAGGGACACCGACCGGAGGTCTGTGCCACAGGTGGCACTGCGAGCTTCGGCATCGCCGTCGCCAGCGTCGCGCTGGTCATGATCACGCTGGTGTCGCATCCGAAGAGTCGGCGACGTAGAAACTCCGCCACATCGACGGGCGCAGCATTGAGCGAGAGATTGCGCTGCATCTTGCCGGAACGTTCCACCCAGTAAACATGATCCTCGACGCTTTGGCTGAGGAATTCGGCGATCTCCAGCCGCAGTTCCGCAAGCCGGCGATTGCACTCCAGCAGCTCCCCGCCCATCTCGCTGTCCTCACTCATCTTCACGAGTTCGCCCATCGCCTCGCGCAATCGCTGGATCGGTAGCGTCACCGTGTCGTTGACGAGATCCGGACGGCGGATGCGCAACTCCTTCCACTGACGCGGACTGTCCGAAACGCCCAAGGCGCGTTTGACGGCTTGCCTGGTCAATTCGTCACAGGCCGCCTCCACCCCGGCGAAAAAGCCGTCGCTTTCCTGCAGCAGATCCGCAACGAGTTTGACCGCAGGCCCCTGCCGCAACGTGGCCAGCAGACCCTTCTCCGTGCGCGGGTTCCACAGGCGGTTCAGGTTGTAGCGCAACTGCCCGCTCGAGACGCTCAGGCCGATGTGCTTGGAAGCCACGTTCTCCATCTGATGGGCTTCATCGAAGATGACGAAGTCGTTCTTGAACAGGACGCCGCCTTCCGCCTCCTCGCCAATGCCGCCGAGCAGGGTGAAGAAGAGCGTGTGATTCAACACCACGACGTCCGAAGACAGGATCCGGTTGCGCGCGCGTTGAAAGAAGCAGACACCGTGATCCTTGCCGAAATCGCTGGGGAAGCCGCATTTTTTCGGCGAACACAAGCCGCGTTCGGAGCATACCTGGTCCCAGACCTTCGGGTCGGGCTCGAGGTCGAGATCGGACAGGCTGCCATCACTGGTTTCCTTGGACCATTCCCAGATGCGCTTGAGTTCCTCGGTCTCGGAGGAGGTGAAGAGGCTGCCGGCCTGGTGCATGGCCTTTTGCAGGCGGCGGGTACAGAGGTAATTCTGCCGGCCCTTGAGCATCGTGTAGCTGAACTTCACCGGCAACACCTGCTCCAGCATCGGCAGATCCTTCTCCGTAAGCTGCTCCTGGAGGTTGATGGTGTGGGTGGAAATGACCGCCTTCTTCCTGTGCTGCAGGGCAAAGAGGATTGCCGGAATCAAATACGCCAGGCTCTTGCCGACGCCGGTGCCGGCTTCCACCGCCAGATGCTCTCCCTTCTCCAGCGCGTTCGCCACCGCCACCGCCATCTCCTGCTGCTGGGGGCGATATTCAAAATTCTTCGCCCTGGACAGCGTGCCCGTGGGTGAAAAGAAAGCCTCAACCTGCGATATCAGGTCGGGGCCGGCGGGCTCAATGTCCACGGGTCCAATCACGGGACACGAATATGCTGCGGCGCCGGCGGCGTGGCCAACCAAAAGCGGGTTGTTCAACGTCCGACAATCCGCCACTCTCACCGCGCAACCGTCACAGCCTCATGACCAGCATCCAATCCAGCCAGCCTGCGCCAGCCCCGATCCGGCCCGCTCCGGGACTGGTTGCGCTGTGGTTGGTGGCGCTGATTTTGTTCGTGGTCCGGGTCACGGGCCCTTCGAACCTGATGGACAACGACCAGGAGCGACCGGCCTCCTACATCATGGACGCTGTGCTGCACGGCCATTGGTGGTGTCAGGTGGACTGGACAGGGGATATCATGTCCAAGCCGCCGCTCTTCACCTGGATCGGAGCCCTGGCCACCCTGCCCGCCGGGCACGCCAACCTGGTGTCCCTCTACTTTCCCTGTCTGGTCGCCATGATCCTGACGGTGACGCTGCTGTTCCGGTTCGGACGGGATCCGTTCGGCTGGGCGGCAGGATTCCTCGCGGGACTCATGTACCTGGCGGCACCGTCCGGGGTGAAACATATTGCGCTGGCCAGAACCGACGCGCTGTTCGCCGCCACCATCGCCTTGACGGCGCTGCTGGGTTTCCGCGCGTGGACAACCGGAAAGGGCTGGCCATGGTTCTGGTTTGCCGCCGCCCTCGCCACCCTCACCAAAGGGCCCCTGGGCGTGGGGCTCGGTGCAATGGGACTGCTGGCGGTCCTCTGGGAGAGGTTTTCCAGTGCCAGGAATGGTATCCACTCCCCGGGAAACCAGGCTGCGCATCAGGAACCGAGGATCACCCCTGGTGGACGGCGCATGTGGGTTTCCCAACTCGGCGGCATTGCCCTGTTCCTGTTCCTCACCGTCGGTTGGTTCGGGCTGGCCTACCAGCAAGGGGGGCAGGCCTTCATTGACAAGGTCATCGGACGCGAATTGGTCGGGCACCTGGTCAGCGATGAGCATGGCACCTTCGGCATCGGATTCGTCAAGGCACCGCTGTACTGGCTTTCGCGCTTTCTGCCCTGGAGCCTGCTGGCAGTCGTCGGGCTGTGGCGCGTGGTGGCCCATCCGGCCGCGGATGGAAACGAACGGCGCTTCGAACGATTTCTGTTTTGCTGGATCGTTGGCGGCCTGATTCTGTTCTCACTGGCCAAGCACCAGCGCGGCGATCTGCCGCTGCCACTTCATCCGCCGGCGGCGCTGCTGGCCGGACGCGAGCTCGCTCGCTGGCTCCCGGGTTGGGAACCATGGAAGCTGCTCCGGCGAAGCCTAGCGACCGTGTGCGCGGTGCTCGCCCTGTACACGCTCTATTTGCACACCGTGTTCAAACAAACGTGGGAGGTGAAGGAGTCGGAGGCGGTCGCATCCTTCGCCCGGCAAATCGCACAGGACTCGTCGCTTCCACCATTGCTGCATGTCGACAGTCCGTATGCCCTCCAGTTTCACCTCAACACCATGAATCGGACTGTGGGCTTCCAGGAGGCGGCGGCGGCCCTGAAATCCGGTGACCCCTGCGCGGTCGCCGTTTGTGACAGCACCGCGCTCGCGGCTGCCATGGGTGAAACGCCGCTTCATTACCTCGACGCCGCCAGAATCGCCCCGCAAAAGGAGCCCATCGTCGTCGTTTTTTCCAATCTGCCCGAATAACAACGCCTCCGGGTTGCATTCTCGAAAACTGAGGTTACCTAGTTAGGCCTGACGGGATCATGCCAGACATTACCAGGAATCAACGGATGCGGATGCTCAACCTTTGTGCCCGATGAGAATTGGATTAAGAATCGCAGCAGGACTGCTGCTCGGCATCACACTGGTGGTCTGGCTGGCCACCGGGGCGCACACCGGGTGGACCAAAACCCGTGTCACCACCATGAGGATCGACCCGATCACAGAACTTGAGTATCCGGAAATCGAGAAGAAATTCGTTGCCGGTGTGGATGTGCTGGGCGCCGGCACTCTCCCCGCCCTGGCTCTGTTTGGCTGTTCCTACCTGTTCAAATCGCAACCAACCAAAAAACGAAAGGACCATAAACCATGACGAAGACAATTCTAGTAATGACCACAGTGGCCCTGTCCGCAGCAGCCATGGCAGCCCCGCAGGCGTTTGACTTCAAGGATCCCAAGGGCGTGAACAACGCGGTGTTCAAACTGGACGCACCGCTGGAGGCCATCAACGGCACCGCAAGCGGGGTTTCCGGCACCATCAGCTTCGATGCGGACGATCCGGAAAAATTGACCGGCAAGATCGTGATCGCCGCCGGGTCGCTGACGGTGCCGAACCCGACGATGCAGGAACACTTGCACGGGGAACAATGGATGGACGTCGCGCAGTTTCCAGAAATCACCTTTGAATCCACAAAGGTCGCCAATGTCAAAACGTCCGGCAACAAGACCACCGCCGACATCACAGGGCAGCTGACCATCCGGGGTGTCACCAAGGAAGTCACCGCACCGGTGAGCTTCACCTACTTGAAGGACCGCCTGGCAGACCGGACCATGGGCCAGATGCAGGGCGATCTCCTGGTGGTGCGAACGACCTTTACCATCCAACGTGCGGACTATGGGATCAATCCCAAGGCCCCGGCGGACAAGGTGGCGGAGGAAATCGAGCTGACCTTAAGCCTGGCAGGCGCGGCGCCGAAAAAGTAGCAGCGCGTCTCGCCCGCTCCCCTCACCCGGCAACAAACTGCGGATGCCGGCGCAGACGATCCCGACTCTGCAGCGAGAGTGGTGAGACCTGCCACTTGGGTTTGAACATCGGCTCGGCGCTGTGGGAACGCAGGGCCCGATCCAGCCAGCGCCGGTCCAGCGGTTCGTCAATCAAATCCAGGGTGTTCGCGGCAATGGTGGTTTCCTCCTTCTCGCCGGTGGCATGTCCCACGCCGACAAAAAAGCCCGCCAGCAGCAGCGTGACCCGCAGAATCGTGCTGCGGGAATAGGTCGGAAGCGCGCAAGGACGCCGGGGATCCAGGCCAGCGTGGATTCGCTCGAACAGAGGCAGGGTCCACATGTCCGGATTGCGCATCGGCGAGTAGGCGTCGTACATGACGGCATGCGGCGCGGGGAGCGACGGCAGTTGCCGCTGCAGCAGCGTTGGAAAATCACCCAGCCGGGTTTCCCAGGTGACGGAAAGCGGCCCGAGCGAAAACGCATGACACCCCTTCCCCGACGCAATGATGGCAGCCAGATCGCGCAGTTCTCCCAAGTAGCCCAATTCGTCCGCATGCCTCACGGCAAACCGGAACGGTTCGAGGGTTTGGTCAAAGCTGAGAATATGGAGCCGGCCTGGAATGCGGTTCAACGACCGCAACGCCGTGAGCACGTTGGCCCCAGCCCCCAATCCCACATCCCAGAGAACGAAATCTCCGGAGCCTGCGCGGAACCGCTGGGGCAGGCGCAGTTGCCGGACATACAAGGCTTCGGCCTCCGCAGCGGGACCGATCACCGGATGAAAGGTCTCACCGCTCTCAAGGTCCCGAATGCTGCGCGTGCCATTGGCCAACGTCACGAGCTCGTATCGGGTTGAATCTTGCACGTGATCTTCAGTCATCCATCGCGGAAGTTGCGCACTCAATCGTGACGCCGATCTGTGTCCGGTCCGGTTTCCCGGGGCCCCGCACCTGCCGAAGGGCGGCGCCATGTAAAAGGCCGCCCACCTGCGGCTTGCAGGTCGGCGGCCTCACAGTCATTGCCTCGCTTACAATTGCTTCAACGCGGTGTCCATCGCGGCGTAGAGCTGCCGCATCGTCGCGTCCGTTTCATCGCCCATGTTGGACAGACGGAACGTGGTGCCCTTGATCTTGCCATAGCCGCCATTGATCAGAATTCCCTGCTGCTTGACCAGTTTGACCAGCTTGGGCACATCCACCACCCGTCCGCCCGGCTTGGCGCCGTTGTTGATCGTAGTCAACGTCTGGGATTCAAACCCCTGCTCCGGAAACAGGTCAAACCCCTGCCCCTTGGCCCAGTCGCGCGTCATCTGCGCCGTCCGGGCGTGACGCGCAAAACGAGCCTCCAGCCCCTCGGCAAAGAAATCCTCGAGCTTGGACTGGAGCGCATAGATGTGGCCGATGCTGGGCGTGCTGGGCGTCATGCTCTTCTCGGCATTCTTCTGGAACTCCACCAGGTCGAAGTAATAGCCCCGATCGTTCACGGTGGCCGCCTTGGCCAGCGCGGCCGGCGAACAAACGAAGATCGAAAGGCCGGGCGGCATGGCAAACGCCTTCTGCGTCCCCGCGAGCAACACGTCCACGCCCAGCCGGTCGAACTCAAGTTTCACGGCGCTCATCGAGCTGACCGCATCCACGATGAACATCACGTCCGGATACTTTTGCTTGAGCGCGGCAATCTCCTCCAGCGGACTCATCACGCCGGTGGACGTTTCATTATGGATGACCGTCAGCGCGTCGAACTGGCCGGTGGCCAGCTTCCTGTCCACCGCCTCGGCCCGGATGGGCGAACCCCATTCCACCTGCAACCCCTCGGCTTCCTTGCCGCAGCGCTTCGACACATCCAGCCACTTGTCCGAAAACGCGCCGCACATGCAGTTGAGCACCTTCCTGCTCACCAGGTTGCGAATCGCCCCCTCCATCACCCCCCAGGCGGAGGAGGTGGACAAATACACCAGCTGCTTGGTGTACAGCAGCTGCTGAAGCTGCGGTTGGATCGAGGCATAGAGATCTTTGAACTCCTGCCCGCGATGCCCGATCATGGGCGAACGAAACGCCTGAAAGGTCTTTTCGCTGACTTCGACCGGTCCGGGAATATGCAGTTTTACATGTGCCATAAATAACTTGGTGAAACTTCCGGCGCGGGGTCGCGCCAGAACGGAAATGCTGACGCAGACAGATGGGTTGCGCCAGTCATTTCAGCGAGGCGAAATGCGCAGCCACCGGTTCAAATCATCGGCGGACTTGCCCGGGAGCCAGCGGGTGATTCCCGGGCGCTTGTCCCGAACCATCCAGCGGATCGCCGCATCGTCCAGCCGGGCCAGCCCATACAGGCCAATGCCCGTGACCTCGGTCGCTTGTGCGTCCATGCATCGACAAATCAGGGTGCTCACGTCCTGCGAACCGGCGTCCAGATACAGAATGGGCCCCATCGGCGTCGCCCCGTCGTCAATAATCCGGGCGACCACGGTGTCCGGAGCCTCCGCCACGGAGCGCTCGACCCAGAACCGGCGTCCGGGCAGGGGCGCCGGATAATTCGTCATGGCCGCCGCCTCCAGCGACTGGCTCACGAACAGGATTCTTGCACCCGTGTCATCCCGCAGAGGTTCCCACAGAATCGGCTTGCCGGTTCGATCAAAGGTGATCCGGATGCCCTGCGGATTCCTTCCGTGTTTCCCCGCCTGGTGATCAAACCAGACGTAGTTGAATTGATCGAGAGCCTGGTCGTTGGCCCGGGCGAAAGTCTGCCAAAAATAGACGGTATACGGAACGCCGAGAGCCTCATTCCTCGGAGTAACCTCCTGGAGGAGAAGCGGCGCGAGTTTGAACTCAGGGCGCTCGGATTCCTCGGGCTTGACCAGCACCGTCCGGTCAAAATGAACCCGGGCCCGTTCATAAATGGAAGCGCGGGTGACGGTCGAAAGCCTTGGCGTATGTGCACACCCCGCAAGCAGAACAGCCAGAATCAGGGGCACCCAAGCGGTATCGATGCGGGCACGGGGTGTTGAAATAGCCGCCACCCGGTTTCCCGCGCGCGGAGGTGCGCCGGCACACTCCCAGGGGCGGACGCCGGATACTTGGATTGGACAATGGGATTTCATTTCACATAACCGTTCGCCTTGAACCACTCAACGGCATCCGTCAACGCCTGCTTTGGCGGCGTTTGCGGAAGGCCAAGCTCGCGGATGGCCTTGGCCGGACTGAACCACATTTTGTATCTGCCCATCTTCACGCCGGCAACGGGCGCCTTGGGCGGCTTCCCAGTAAGCCTGGAGAGCGCCTCATCCACGTAGGCCGCCGTCAACGCGACCCCATACGGCACCCGCATCTTCGGCGCGGGCAGTCCCGTGATCTCCGCCAGCACTCCCAAGACCGTGGGCATGTCCCAGTTTCCCACCGCATGCCCGAGAATGTAGCGCTCGCCAATGCGCCCCTTCTCTGCCGCCAACACCTGTCCCGCCGCCACATCCCGCACATGCACCCAGTTCAGTCCGGTGTCCAGGTAAGCCGGCATGGCGCGATTCAAAAAATCCAGGATGACCTTTCCGGTGGGCGTGG
>JALOTU010000020.1 GCA_025457725.1 Verrucomicrobiota bacterium | reverse complement strand
GTTGGGCAGCCGAACGCCAGGCGTTGGCGCTGGTGGATCCGCCGAACACCGCCCAGGCGTTGGATGCCGGGACGACCCGCTTCACGTTGGCCCACTGGATGGAGTCGTTCGGCGGCTCGGTTTCGGTGGCTTTTCAAGGTGTGGCTCCACTCTGGGCCGCCCTTGACGAGGTGTAGGGCGTTTCGACCTGGCATGCAACCGTGGATGCCCGCCGTTCGTCGCATGTTCACTGATACGCCCGAAGCCTTTGCGGAATTTCCTCGAAGGAGATCAATTCATTGAACTCGATCAACCCGGCCATGGTGCGCGAGTCCACCCGAAAACCGCTTTCCTCAAGGATTGCCACAGGATTCAAGCCACCGATGATCACGGCGCCGATGTGTCCCGGGCTGACGGGAGTTCCCGCCACCGCCTGACTGGGTTGCCCGATCACCATGAAGGCACCCAGGCCGATGGTCTTGAGTTGATCCGCGAGGTTCACCACCAGATGCCGACTCTCTTCCGGCATCTCCCGGAAACTGGCACCGATCACCCCGTTGCCATCATGAATGGCTCCATGATAATCCGTCATCCCCGCACGGATGAATACTTCCAGGGGATCAATGCTCGTGCCGCTGTAATCGATCATCTCCACAAAGCGCGTGGGGTGACGATTGCGCAGCTCCAACAGGCCACCAAACCTCGAGATGGTGGGAATTCCATGCTTGAGGAGCACACCGTTCAGGGTGATGGACGAGACGGTGCAGAAGCCGACCTTGTCCGACGGCACCGAGAGATTCCCCAGGGTCTGGCCCGGTCGAAGCAGGGCAATGCGGTTTCCCATCGCGTAGCCTTGGGCGAACACCTGGCACACCTTGTCTGCCGCCGCCGCGAGACGCTGGGGGGAGACAAGGGACACATTCACCACCACCTCTCCCGACCTCGAATGGAGATCAAAGGACATGCGGTAGGTCATTTGATCAATCCGCGCAGACAGGTATCCAACCCGATCGATGGTCCTGGCCGCGTGCAGTTCCGCCAAGCCTCGCGCCGTAATGAGCCGTCCCCCGCGGCGGCCGCGGGATTGGGTTAATCCCTCAGCCTCCAACTCACTCAGATAAATGCGCAGGCTCCGCTCACTCAACTCAATGCCTGCTGATTTCAGCTTGGCGGCGAGAACGACCGAAGTGATCGGGTGCGCCTCCTGTCGCAGCTCATTGAGGATGATCAGCCGGTTTCGGTCTCTCCGATTACTGGAGGCGGTCTTCATGGGTTTCCGCGGGTTGCGCTTGGAATGGCAGAGCCGCGACGCCAACTGCCGATGGACGGCTCATTGCGGCACGAATCGCCGGGACGGGGGGCTCTTTTTGCCGTTACCACGATTGCATCGGCAATACTGCCGAACTTGTGGTCTCCAACGCAAACCCTAAAAACTGCGCCAGGCTGGCAGAATTACCTTTAAAAGGCCTGCCAGCGCGACAAGGCTGCCTGTGATTCCAACAGTGAGGTGCTGTCACTACGGAATAACGCTGCCGTAATTGGTGGCGGCGCGGGGGGTGTGGCCCCTTGTAGCCGAGTACCGAAGCCGGCATTCGCAGGTAAAGCCAATAGAAATCCTATCATATGTTCAAAGTACAAGACGAACTCTGTGTGCACTGCAATTTCTGCGGTGCCGGCGGCCCAAAACTGTGCTATCCAGCGCGGACTGCGGTCCATGGCCTGGAGGGCAACTTCCCCTCGAATGATCAGAAGCAGAACACGAGCTTCGGCCGCACCCAATCGGCCGGCGAACAGTTTCTGCCCGGGTACCCGCGTTACAAGACACTCCGGGATGTGTGCTTCGTTCCCGAGTTGCTGGGCACCGAGCGGGTGGCCAAACGCACCGAAATCGGCAGGGAACCCCTCTATGTCCACTGCCGCGGCGAGGGCCAGTTGGGGGGATTCCAAGTCAAGACTCCTGTGGTCATTGCCGCCATGGGCTCCACTCCCGTGGCCAACACCGTCGGGGTGGACCTCAGTCGTGCCGCCGCGGAAGGCGGTTTTGTCAATTCCATCGGCGAGAATATCATCAACATGTGGGGCTACGAGGAACGGATCCGCGCCGACCAACCGTCCCTGAAGGATCGCATTCGAGGATTCACCCGGCACGCCTCCAGTGGCTGCGGCGGCATCGTGGTGCAGCAAAACGTTGAGGACGATCGCGTGGGGGTATGGAAGCGTGTGTATGCGGACCCGGAGTTTCGCGAGTTCCTTGAAGCCGGCCTGATTGGATTCGAGGCCAAGGGAGGTCAGGGCGCGAAACCCGGCATGGGCGGCGAAGTCAAGTTGCCGCGGGACCGTGCCCAGGCCCTGTTCGATCTCTACCATTTCCCGGTGAACCCCTTCGAGGTGGAACAATCGCTCTATCAGCGTCACTCGGTGCCCGGCACCGCCACTCCAATGTCCATGGCCGCCCAAATCAGGCAGATGTTTGAGGAGTTTCCGCTGGCGCAAATCTGGTGGAAGACCGGTCCGTATGGAGATCTGATGACGCAGATTGAAATCCTCGATGGGCTGGCGCGCGAGTTTGGCCGGCGCATCCACATCACCATCGATGGCACCGAGGGAGGCACCGGAATGAGTCCTCTGGGGCCGATGAATGACATGGGCCTGCCCACTCTGACCTGTCTGCTCGCCATCGCAAAGGCCAGGCAGCGTGGACTGACCAACGTGGACTATACACTGGCTGGCGGACTGGTCACCGGTCGGGATCTGGCCAAGGCGCTCGCATTGGGTGCCGACGGGATTGCCATGGGGAAGGCCTTTCTCGTTGCCGCCATGGCGGGACGCGCCAATTTCGCGGCGCCGGACGCTGCCGAGTCCGAGTTGGTGGCCGCTGGCGCTCGCGGCTGCGTCCAGTACGCCGTTGAGGGCATGACCAACGAGGCGCGCATGTTGATCAGCTCCGTGGGCCATTACGACTTCCAGAACATCAAGCCCAAGGCTCCCTATCCTGTAAACGGACAGACGGTCAGCACCATTGACGTGATCGCCCTGGATCCGCACGTCGCGCAAATGTTCAACCTGCTCTACGCCTACGATCCCAGCCTTTGGGACAAACTTTCCGCCGCCACTGAGGAACTGCGGCGGCGTTGCGCAACCAGCCTGTTGGAGACGGCCCAGCCCTGACGCCTTTCGAAAATGCCGGGCCAACCCTTTGCCCTTGTACCGCGGTGTGTCACAGCATCCTTGCACCTGGGATGCGCGGCAGTTGTCGGCCATGCGCTGGCTGGCGCCCGCGTGCGGGGGGGCCTTTTCTGATTCGAACCCGCAGCCAGATCAATGTCCGAACCGTGCGTCCGCTCAAAGATGGCAGCCGAAATGTTCTGGAACCCATGCGTCAGATGGGCAAGGAGAAGCAACGGCAACCCAAGCGTCTTGCCAAGGTCGACAAGTCGCCTGATCCGGACCCGCTCAATCGGCATGGTTCGCGGGAACGGCGCTGCAACTGCCGATCGTGTCATCACCTTGGCGATTGTGGCAATTGCCGTCCTTGACGGAGGAGGCTGGTCCGGATGAAAGACGTTTTCGCCCTCTCCGGCTCAATCCGGCCACCCTTCCCGGCATCAGCGAGAGCACCGTGAAGAAACATGGTCTGGAGGTTTTCCAGCAACTCTCCATGGAGACCCGGACCGCCGCCAGCCTGCAGGCGCTGGAAGTTCCGAACGGCCGGCGGAGCCCGGCCGGCTGACCTGCGGCGATATCCCGCAAGGCGGAAGGCGCCCATTCCGGAACACCGCCCCCCATGAGGGCTCAGCCGCCGGGAACGGTTGTCAACCCCGGCTCCCCGGACGCCGCGCGTCAGAACCACGCCAGATCGAACTGCACGTCGGCGTGCTGCCAGGCCTCCAGAAACTGGCGATGCACGTCCCCGGCCTGCTGGGGCTTGCCCTGTGCGAGCAGTGACTGCTCCAACCCGAACAGGCTCCATCCGTTGCGCGGCCAGCGCCGCAGGTCCTCCCGGAACACCTCCTCCGCCTTCGCAGCGTTGCCGACGTCCAGCCAGGCGGCGCCGAGGGTCGGACGCACGGAGAACGGCCAGTAGGACGGTTCCATGTAGGGCATCGCATCCTCGGTGGCGACGGCCTTCTCCAGGCAGTCAATCATTTCGCGCGTGTCACCCCTGGCGCCGGCGACTTTCCCGGCGAGCCAAGCGTCGGCCACGGCCAGCGTGTCGGCCACCGGAAACGCGGGACTGCTGAGTTGTCTGGCCTCATCACCTGCAGCGATGGCGCTGAGGGCCCGCTGCTCTTGCTCGGCGGCCGGGACATTGCCCCGGGCAACGAATGCCAGGCCGCGCGTGAAATGCCAGAGCGCGCGATCCACCAGGAAATCGTTCGTGCCCGGCGGCTCCGCGACCGCCAGCACTTCGTCCCAGTGACCGAAGCGCACCAGTGTGAGCCACGGCAGATGCCGGAGCCGCGGGGCCTCGAGGGCCTTGTTCGGGCCACAGTAATTGTCGAGGGCGTAGGCGGCGGCCTGATTGGCGGTGCGCAGGGCATCCTGGCTCTGGCCGTTCAGGAGCTGGGCCCACCAGAGGAAGTGCAGGTTGTGCGGATAATACACCCCGGGATAAAACCCGAGAGCGCGGCAGTGGCGGATGTAGCGACGGTCGGCCTTCACCGCGCGTTCATTCGCCACCACGGCATCCTGGTACTGACCGACGCGGATGTAGATATGCGACGGCATGTGAACCAGGTGCCCCGCCGCGGGCGCGTAATCGCCCAACCGGTCGGCCGCGGGCAATCCCGACTCGGGATTCGGTCCCGCTTCCACGGCATGGATGTAGTAGTGATTCGCGCCCGGGTGGTCCGGATCGCGCGCCATGACGAAGCGCAGCGCTTCGAGAATTTCCTCCGTTTCCGGCTTGGGCGTCCGGTCCCGCGTCCAGTAGTCCCAGGGGATCGTGTTCATGAGCGCCTCGGCGAAGATCACCTGGGCGTCGAGATCATCGGGATAGCGCACCACCAGTTCGCGCATGGCATTGGCGAACGCCATGTCCAGCGCCGACCGGTCCTCCTGATGGGCCGCCTGGTAGCGCCTCTCGAGCGCGGTGATGTATGCCTGTTCCCTGGGACTGGCGGATGCCTTGTTGGCCACCGCCAACTGCAGCGCGGTCCACGCGCTTGCCGTGTCGCCGGCATCCATCGGCTTGTTGACATGCGGTCCGAAGGCGTAGGCGGCGCCCCAATAGGCCATGGCGCATTGAGGATCGTAATGCGCGGCGGAGCGGAACGAGCGGATGGCTTCCTTGTGGTTGAAGCCATACAACAGGCGCAGGCCCTGATCAAAATACTGTTGCGCCTGCGTCGACGAGGTGGTCACAGGGTGATGCAGATCCCCCAGCCCGTCCAGGACCGGACCGGGGAGCTGCTCGGCACCCAGTGCGGTCAGCGCCATGAGGGCTGTCAACGTCGGGAGGGTTCTTACGGTTTGTCGCTTCATGGTTTTCCTTTCGTTGGTGGTTCCAGTTGCTTTCGGGAGAAAACCCCGGCGGCCAACGCCCGGCGACCGGGGAGCAACAAAGCCAGCCGGCCCCCGGCTCGAACGCCGAGCCGCCCGGAAATCCCAGACCGACTCCCCGGTTTGGCCGCGATTTCCACGGAAATTAATGCCATGTATTATTTCGCATTTCAACCCCCGCTGCCGATTTCAGGCCGCGACTCCGAACCGGAGTTCTTCCCGGGAGCCGATGCTTTCAAGAGTCTTGGAGCGCCTGTTAGGTACCGCCTTGGAAACGAGGTTGCAGGTTCAATACGATTCAGAGGCTTGGAAAGGTCAATCCAAAGCGTTGGCAAAGCCGCGGCACGCTGTCGAAATCCATGTCGAGATGATACTTACGGTTGATCTCGGCGAACTTCTCCATATTGCCCCAATTGGCAGAGACCTCCCGGAAATAGTCCTCAAATCCGCCTGGCGAAATCACCTCGACGATTTCGCACGGGGTGTCATCCGGATTCCAGAACGTATGCCACTGCCGCCTTGGCTTGAAGAGCCACGTGCCCGTCTGGGCAACGACCACATCGTCGCCAAGCAGCGCGCCCAGTCGGCCCTTCAAGACATATGAATACTCGTCCTCATTGTGATGAAAATGAAGTGGTGCGGCCAGCGCTTTTGGCGCAATCGGATGGTGCACTATTGAGAACCGGCTGCCGGTCTGGGCGGCGTCGATCTTCCAGTGCACGGCCAGGCCGCCAAAATCAAAATGATCGCCCTCGTGCGATTGAATTGCTGTGATCATGTTTCCTATTCCTTTCTGTTGTGTTGTTGCTGTCCTTGGAATGTCAAGGGTTCGAGGCATGCGCTGCTTCCCGGCGATGCCTGTCTATCTGCTTGTCCCTCGTTGGGGGTTCGATCGGCGCGGGCCGGTTGCTCGATCTCAAAAGGAACGCCACCGAGAGCAATACCACACCCCCGCCGAGCAGCATCCTCCCAGAAATCGGCTCGCGCAGGATGGTTGCGCCAAGAATCACGGCAACCACCGGGTTCACGTAGGCGTACGAGGTTGCGGCCAGGCCATCCGCATTGCGAACCAGCCAAACATACACGCAGTAGCCCGCGACGGTGCCCACGATCGTGAGATGGGCGAAAGCGATCACTGCCGCCGTGTCGAGCGCCTCCCACTGCACGCGCCCGGGCTCCCCCAGGAGTGTTGAAAGGAGTAGCAGCACCGGACCCGCGGCAAGCATCTGCATCGAGGCAAATACCATGGGCGACGGGTGGGCATTGGGACTTCGGGCAATGAGGGACCCCACCGCCCACGAGGCTGCAGCCCCCAACACCAGCAACGCACCTTCAAGCGAGCTCTCCCCGCCCGCCAGTTGGCCGGGTTGAATGACCAGCGCAACGCCAATCAACCCGGCAAACAGCAACAGCAACTCCCGGATGCGCGGTCGGGCACGGGCTCCACTCATCCAGCCGAACACCGCCATGAAGAACGGCACGGTGGCCACCAGCAGCGCGGCGAGCGACGAGGTGATCCATTGTTGGGCCACGACCACCATGGCATTCCCTCCCAGGATCAGGCACAACCCGCTCGCAGTCGCGAGCAGCCAATGGGTTGTCCGGGGCTTCACGGATCGACCCGAGAGTCGCAACGCGGAATACAGCAGCACGCCGCAGAGTGTGAACCGCAGCCCGGCGATCAGGAGAGGCGGCACGACCGGAAGGATGAACTCTACCGAGAGGTAGGTGGACCCCCACACGAGATAAAGGGAGAGCAGGGCCAGCGCGACCGAGAACCTCGCCAACTGGGTGCGCCACTTGGCCGACGTCATGCGCCTTCGAACTGGAGCATCCCCCACGGGTCTTCCCGCAACCTGGCGCAGGTGTTCGAACGTCAGGGATTGAACCGTATTCAGATTCGGCGTGTTTCGCATAACGTGAGCAGTCTGCGGGACAAGGCTTGACCGGAACAGATCCAGATATATGGTTTTGCAACCAGTACAGATACTCGACCCCTCCCACTGTTATGGTTCGTTTGGCAGCACAGATGACTTCGACTTGCAGCGGCGGCCTGCCGCTCTATCGCAGGTTGGCTGATGAAATCGCCGCCAGCATAGAGCGCGGCGCGTTGCGCGTGGGTGAGCGGGTGCCATCCATCCGGGAGATTTGCGCCGCACGGGGCGTAAGCCCCACCACGGCCTTGCAGGCTTACAGCGAGCTGGAAAGCAGCGGCTGGATCCAGGCCCGGCCACGTTCGGGATATTATGTGCGCAGCCGTTTGGAAGGGGGCTTACAACTGCCCGGCGGCCGGCCAGTGCGCTCCAAAAGGGCGCGGACCCTCGAGCAGATGGACTCCTTTGAAGCACTGCTGGAAGCTCAACGGCACCCCGACATTCTGCCCTTGGGCGCCGCCACCCCCGGACCGGAACTTTACCCCTACGAACGGTTGAACCGCATCATCGCGGCTCAAAGCCGCCGCGCGGGGAAGCGGCTCATGGGTTACGAATCCGCCTCGGGATGCATCGAGTTGCGCACTGAAATTGCCCGGCGCTGTTTAGCGGCGGGGGTGCAGGCCGATCCGGAGGAAATCACCGTCACCATCGGCTGCACCGAGGCCCTGCAATTGTGCCTCCGGGCGACCACCGCACCGGGAGACACCGTGGTGGTCGAATCGCCCACCTACTACGGTGTGCTTCAGATCATCCAGGAACTTGGATTGCGCGCGCTCGAAGTGCCGTCCAGTTGCACCAGTGGACTGGACTTGGAAGCGTTCGAGGAGGCCCTCAACAACCATCCTGTGAAAGCGGCGTTTGTACAGCCCAACTACCAGAACCCGCACGGAGGGCAGATGAGTGAGGAAAAGAAACAACGCCTTGCACGACTCGCCTCGGATTACCGCGTGCCCGTCCTTGAGGATGATATCTTCAGCGACCTGACCTGGCGCGGCGCACCCCGGCCAACGACGGCAAAAGGACATGACACGGATGGATGGGTGCTGCTATGCAGCAGCTATTCAAAGGCCATCGCCCCCGGATTGCGGGTTGGCTGGACGCTGCCCGGTCGGTTCGCGGAACGGGTGCGAAAAATCAAGCAGGCTTCCACCGGCTCCAATCCGGGTATCACCGAACTGGCCACGCGCGATTTTCTCCGCAACGGTGGCTACGATCGGCACCTCCGTAGCGCCGGAGAGTTGTTCCGCGCCCAGGTCGACCGCATGCGCGAGGCCGTGCTCGCCAGTTTTCCATCGGACGTCTGCCTGAGCCGCCCCTCTGGCGGCTACCTCTTGTGGGTGCAGGTGCACCATTCCGTGGATGCCTTGGAACTGGCGCAGGCGGCTTTGCACGAGAAAATCAGTATCGCCCCGGGCCCCATGTTTTCCGCGTCTGGTGGATTCAAGAGCTACTTTCGACTGAACTGCGGCACTGCGTGGTCCCCTGCCATCGAACGGGGGATTGCGGTTCTGGGACGCATGGTCCGTGAGCGGATGGCATCAATTTCCAGTCGTCGAGGCAGGCGAAGGCATTGAGACCGGTGAAGCAACCGAAAATACAACCTAGGCGCAGTGGATGAAGTGGAGGGACTTTCCACAGGCGTTTCCTGGAATAGACCGTTGCACGCGCGAAGAGGCGCCCGGATGAATCCAGATCGGAACCAGATCAGCGGATCGAATGCGGCAGGCGGAGGCATTCGCCGATGCGGACGCTACCGGCCGCCCGCGTCGGAGAGTTGGGTTGTTCACCCATGAGACCAGGAGCACATCCTTGAAAAAGAAATCTTCCGCTTCGGAAATCGAGGCACGATTCGACCGCGATGTCGACAGGTTCTCCAACCTGGAGACCGGCCAGAGCGCAACGATCGATGCGCCCCTGGCAATGGAACTGATCACCGAGGCGGCGATCGCCGTCTGCATCCCGGCATTCTCACTGGAGGCTGTCCACCGGGACGAACCCACTGGAGGGCCTTGACCGGCGGGCGGGGCCACTGAACATTCTCTTCCGCGCTGACCAAGAACCCGTCGGAGCAACAGCCGCAGCTCGAGTGTTCAACAGACTTGAAGCGCTTCACACCTCCAACCGAACAAGTTGACAAGACTGGGCGTAGCCAATCGCTCGCTTGAAGCACGGAAAGAAGCGCGCCGTTGCGATCGCAATTCCGAGTTCAAGGACCGCGGCACGACCGTATCGTTCCTGCAATCGTTCACGGAGGTGCGGGGCATCCTGGCCCTGACTGATGGAGGCGGCATACCGTATAACGTCTGCAAGTTGGGTGGGCAGCTGGCTTTCATTACCCTCAAGTGCCGCTTGAAGGACTTCGATGTCCACCCCGTCACGGCGGGCAAAATAGATCGCCAGCTGGACGCACGCACCGCAGTCCTCGGCCTGCGTCGCAGCGAGGCGAGCGAGATGGCACGCATCCCTGGGCGCGTATCGACGATGATTGGCAAGCGGTGCGAGGAGCAAGAGCTTGCAGAAGGCAGCCACGGAAGTTTTCGCGAGTTCTCGTAGGTGATTGAGAGGGACTCCGAAACGGCGTTCCTCCCGGGCGATGACCCGATCGAGAATTCTATGAAGCATGCTCAACCTCCCCTTGGATGCGATGTTGCAGGTTCAAGCTTCTGTTCGCACCGATCACGAATGCCCTGGGCCGGGACTTTGCGAACCAGGAGTAGAGTGAACAGGCGTTGACAAGAAAGTAGGCGCCGAAAAGACAGGAGGTCTGCGGCATGTCGGTGAGCACACAGGTCACGATGCTGTAAACGTTGGCTGCGCACCACACGAGAAACCCTGACCAGTGCTTCTTGGTCACGAGCCACTGTCCCAAGACAAACGCCAGGAGATTGGTCACGATGTAGGCCGTCGAGTTCATGGGTCTTCCTTTCCTGCAGACAGGAGTGCCAGCGGGGTCAAGTCCGCCGGCACTCCGTCCATTCATGCCGCGACTTTCCGGATCACACCTTCTCCACCTCGACCTTGATCTTCACCGGGTTGGCCAGTGTGTCATACACGGGCGACTTGCGGACCAGTTCCTGGATCGTCGCCTCGTCGGCGTCACCCTTCACCTTGAACTTCACCCGGATCTCGCGATAACCGCTGCGGACATTCGGATCGATATCGAGCAGCCCCCGGAGATCGATGTCCCCCTCGAACTCGCTGCGGATGTCCTCGATGTTCAGGCCGCGACCGGCGGCGTGATAGGCCAGCGTGGTGGTCATGCAGCCCGACAACCCGGCGAGCACGAACTCGACCGGATTTGCGCCATTGTCTTCCCCGAGCAGCACCGGCGGTTCATCCGCGTGCATCACAAACGGAGCCTTGTGCTCCATCTCCTGGCAAGTGCCGTAGAACGTATCCACGGTTGCCACGTTGTGGCCGCCGTTGTCCCACTGGTTGCGGGCGCGGAACTTGAACTGCGCGAGTTCCGGCTGCTGCTCGATCGCCCGGATCGTTGCGGCAAGTTTGGTCACGTTCACCCCGTTTCGGGTGATGTCCTTGCGTTCAGTCATTGTCGTTGTCATGGATCTGTCTTTCTCTTTCGTTGATTTGGTTGCGTTTCGTTTTCTCATGCCCGGAACCATTCCGGCGCATCTGCCTGACCTATTTGCCGGATGGATGCCAAGTGGGGGCGCGATGTGTAACTGATTGATGGGGAGGAAACAACGGCATGTCGGCAGGTGGCTCAGGCGACGCGACATCTCGCGATTCACGAAATCTCACGAGCCGGATTGCCGGGATTTCGGGAGGCGGATTCCGGGGTCAGCTCTTTCGCCGGACGTTGAGCGATTTCATCCGCGAACTCAGGGTGGAGGCGGGGAGGCCGAGGAGCCGGGCGGCGCCGGTTTCGCCGGAGACGCGCCAGTCGCAAGTTTCCAGCGCGCGCACCAGGTTGCTGCGTTCCAGATCCAGCATTTCCTTGGCGGTGAGCACACGGGGGGGGTTGGCAGGCAAGGCGTCGGGGTCGGGGACGGGGGCCGGTGTCACCCCGCCCATGGCTCGTTCGAGTTCCAGGCGCGGTCCGGAAGACAGAATGATGGCGCGTTCGATCACGTTCTGAAGTTCGCGCACGTTGCCGGGCCAGTCGTAGCTGCCCAGCAGACGGAGCTGGTCGTCGTCGAACGGAAGCACCCGCTTCCCCATGCGTTTGGCGAAGCGCCGGGCAAACTCGGCGGCGAGCAAGGCGACATCCCTGCCGCGCTCCCGGAGTGGCGGCAGGTGAATGGGAAACACGTTCAAGCGGAAATAGAGATCCTCGCGGAACCCGCCCTCGGCTGCCATCTGCTTCAGATCCCGGTTGGTGGCGGCGACCACGCGCACGTCCACCTTGACGGTCTTGGCACTCCCCAGCGGCTCGAACTCGCCCTCCTGCAACACGCGCAGCAGCTTGGCCTGAAGCTCGTGCGGCAGTTCGCCGATTTCATCGAGAAAGATCGTGCCGCCGTTCGCCAGGGAGAAGCGGCCCTGGCGTCGCGTCACCGCACCGGTGAACGCCCCGCGTTCGTGTCCGAAGAACTCGCTTTCGATCAAGTTGGCCGGGATGGCGGCGCAATTCACCAGCACCACCGGCTGGTCGGCGCGGCGGCTGGCGCGGTGGATGGAACGGGCGATCAGTTCCTTGCCCGTGCCGGTCTCCCCGGAAATCAACACCGTCGTATCCGTCCCGGCCACCTGTTTGATGGCGGCGAAGACGGCCTGCATGCAATCGCTGCGGCCCAGCAGATCGTCGTGCCCCGGCACTTCCCGCACCGCCTCGCGCAGGTATTCCGCCTCCTGCGTGAGTTTCTGGATCTGCTTCTCGGCCTCGATGCGTTCGTCCACGTTGCGCAGGATCAGGGTGAAGAATCCCCGGCCGACATTCTCGAAGCGGGACAGGGTCGCCTCGGCGGGGAAAATGGATTGATCCCGGCGCCGTGCCACCAAGTCCTGCGGCACCCACAACTGCTGCTGGCCTTCGGGGCGTGTCTCCAGTTCGCGGGCGAATTGCTCCGCACGCGCAACACTCTCGTTCACCAGAAAATCCCACAGGTTCTTGCCGGTCATCTCCTCCGCCGTGTAACCGAAGAGGCGGGCGGTCGCCCGGTTGACGCGGATGACATCCAGTCCGGCGTCCAGGACCAGGATGGCATCCATGGCTGTCTCCAGGAGCGTGGACAACTGCTCCTCGCGGGCGCGGACCTGTCGTTCCACCTTCAGCCGGCGATGCTCCGCCGCGGCCCGGGCGGCAAAGATCTCGAACAGCGAAATTGCCGTTTCATCCCTGGGCATGGGCTTGTTGTCGAGGACGGACAGGTGCCCCATTACACCGCCCTCCGTGTCGAACAGGGGAATCCCCATGTAACTCACCGCGTTCAGCGCCT
>JALOTU010000322.1 GCA_025457725.1 Verrucomicrobiota bacterium | reverse complement strand
GCCACCCCGATCAACCTGGGATCGAGCGAGCTGGTGTCGATCAACACCCTCGTCAGCAAGGTCGAGAAGATCGCCGGTGTGACGATGAAGCGCAGTTACGATCTCAACGCGCCCAAGGGTGTGGCCGGACGGAACTCCGACAACACCTTCATCCGGAAGGTTCTCAAATGGGAGCCGGACACCACGCTCGATAAGGGCCTGGCGGTAACCTACAAGTGGATCAAGGGCCAGTATGACCGGCGCAAGAAGGGCGAGCGCGTCGGCGTCGGCTGAACCAGGTCTCCGGCCAGGGTGAAGCGCACCGATCCCTTCGTGAGGGTGCTGGAGGTCGACCCCAACCGCCTGCAGGTGGAGCCGCACGTTCCGATGAAGCGGCATGATCCTCACGGCATCGGACTGCTCCGCGCCGTCGCCACCAGGCACCATGCCGACAGGATTCTGGAGCGCGCCTGATCCCCACTCAACCTTATGCGATATGCCATCATTCTAGCAGGCGGCTCCGGCACCCGGCTCTGGCCGTGGAGCCGCGCCGCGTTGCCCAAGCAACTTCTCCCGCTGGCTGCCGGCCAGACCTTGCTGCAGCTGGCCTACGACCGGCTTCAGGACGTCGTGCCCGCCCGTCACCGCTGCGTGTGCGCGGGCGAAGCCCACCGTGGCGTCATCAGTCAAAGCCTGGCCCTGGCGGACGAGCAATACCTGGGCGAGCCCATGGGGCGCGACACGGTCAACGCGCTCGGCTTTTGTGCCGCGGTGATTCACAAGCGCGATCCCGGGGCCGTCATGGGCGTGTGCACCTCCGATCACATCATCGAGCCGGTGGAACAGTTTCGGGCGTTGTTCGAGCAGGGATTTGCCCTGGCGGAACAGCATCCCGAGGCGCTGGTCACCTTCGGCATCACGCCAACCGCCGCGTCGACGGCCTATGGCTATCTTCAACTCGGCCCCACCGTCAGCGGCACGGCGCGGCGGGTGGAGCGTTTCCGGGAAAAGCCTGATGCCCCCACCGCCGAGCAATTCCTGGCGGCCGGCGCGGAAACGTATCTGTGGAACAGCGGCATGTTCGTCTGGCGCGCGGCGACGTTGCTGGACTGCATTCGCCGATACGAACCGGAGATTCACGCCGGGCTGATGCGCATTGCCGACGCCTGGGGCGGGCCGGACGAGCGGAAGGTGCTGGCGGAAGTCTATCCCGGCCTGAAGAAGATCAGCGTGGATTTCGCCGTGATGGAACCGGCCTCGCGCGATCCCCAGGTGCGGGTGCTGGCCGTGCCCATGCCGCTCAAGTGGGTGGACGTGGGTTCCTGGAACGCCTTTGCGGAAACCTGTCCGCACGACGAGCAGGGCAACGCGCTGGGCGGCGGTCGCCCGTTGTTGCTCCGCTCCTCCCGCACCCTGGTGGCGTCCAGCGACCCGGACCATCTGATCGCCGCCCTGGGCTGCGAGGATCTCATCATCATTCACACGCCCGACGCCACGCTGGTCTGCCGCGCCGACCAAGCCGAGCGCATCAAGGAACTGCACAAACGGGTGGGCGAACAATTTGGCCCCGAACTCCTTTAAACCGGATCCATGCAATCCGTGAACCACGGATTCAAGAGAGCACAGGGGGCGCGAAAGATTCCTGCGGTTGTTGATGCAGGGTTCCGGCTCAGTCAATAAACGCCGCGTGCACGGCTTTCATGGCGTGTTCGGCTCTGGCCAGGTCGATGACCACCGAGATCTTGATTTCGCTGGTGGAGATCATCTCGATGTTGACCCCTTCATTGGCCAGGATTTCGAACATCCGGCCGGCCACGCCCGTGTGGCCTTTCATGCCCACGCCCACGATCGACAGCTTGCCGATGTTTTCCGTGGCGATGACGTCGCCAAAGCCGATTTCCCTTCTCAGATCGTCGATGACCTTCCGGGCCTTGGCCAGGTCCGGCTTGTCGGCGGTGAAGGAGAGGTCGGTGGCCCCGGGTCCGTCCGCTCCGCCGTGGCTGATGTTCTGGACGATCATATCCACGTTGACAGCGGCGTCCCCCAGCGCCTTGAAGATGCGGGCGGCAACGCCGGGTTTGTCCGGCACGCGCACGAGGGTCACCTTGGCCTGGTTTTTGTCGAGCGACACGCCGCGCACGACCACGCCTTCCATTTTGTTTGTCTCTTCCTTCACAATGGTTCCTGGGTTGTCATTCAAACTGGACCGGACCTCAAACACGACACCGAATTTCTTGGCAAACTCCACCGAACGCGACTGCATCACCTTGGCACCGAGGCTGGCCAGTTCAAGCATCTCGTCGTAGGAGATTTCGTCGAGCTTTTGCGCGGTGGGCACAATGCGCGGATCGGCGGTGTACACGCCGTCCACGTCGGTGAAAATCTGGCAGAGATCCGCCTTCAACGCCGCGGCAAGGGCGATCCCGGTGAGGTCCGATCCGCCCCGGCCCAGCGTGGTGATCTGGCCCTCCATGGTTTCGCCTTGGAACCCCGCCACGATCACCACATTGCCCTGATCGAGCAGTTCATGGATGCGTTTGGGGGTGATGTTGGCGATCTTGGCCTTGGTGTGGACGCCATCGGTGACAATGCCGGCCTGGGCGCCGGTGAGGGAGACGGCCTGGAGTTCCAGCGCGTGCAGGGCGATGGCGAGCAGGGCGATGGTCTGCTGTTCGCCGGTGGCCAGTAACATGTCCATCTCACGCTCGCTCGGCAGTGGGGAGATGGCCTTGGCCAGTCCGATGAGATTGTCGGTCACGCCGCGCATGGCGGACACCACCACGACCACCTGGTCGCCGCGATCACGATAGGTCTTCACCTTCCGCGCCACGTTCTGGATGCGGTCGGTGTCGCCGACCGAACTGCCGCCGTATTTTTGAACGATCAGGGCCATAAAAATAGAGGGGACCAGCCGCTGTTGGAAGCGGACGACGCCCCCCAAGGGACGCGGAGCTTAGCAAAGCCATGGGGCTTGAAAAGAGCGGATTTTTGGCGGCTGGGAGGCGGGCCCGACTCAGTTCCCTGCCACGATTCCTGTAGCGCACGACGTCAGGAGTGCTTCGGGCGCCTCATCGACTCGTCACCTCGTCGCCTACAATACGGGTCGGGGACGTCCCGTGCTCCGGTTCCGGGCCTCACGGCTGCTGGACTTCCAGGAGGAAGAACTGTTGAGGCGCCCCGGGAGGGATCGGGTTGGTGAAGGACGGGATGGTTGCGGGCAGGTTCACACCGCCGGGCGCCGGGGTGTAGTTGCCGTTCGCGTTCGTGCTGTTCCACACGGTGTAAACCCGTCCGGTCACCGTGTCCCAGGTCAGAACCATGCCCAGGCCGTTCAGCAGCGTCTGGCTGGTGAAGCGCAACTGGCTGGCCGGGTTCGTGGGAACCAGCCCGGCCACATACGATTGCCAGAGAGGATAACCGTTCGCACCGAGGTTGGTGACGACGGTTTCCTGGTTGCTGGTGTAACCGTATTGCGCCAGCCACCAGTAGGGCGTGGGATGGTTGGTGGTGAACCGCTCCGCGAACAGGGCGGTCACCGTCATGTTGGAGCTGATGGTGACCGGAACGGGGTTGTTCGTGCTGGTGGAGATTTGGGCCTGCAGGGTGCCGCCCCACGCCAGTGCGTAATCGAAGCCTGTTTTGTCGCTGGTGACTTCCAGGGCGTATCGCCCCGGTCCCAGTGAGGTGAAGACATGTTCCACGTTCTGGATCGTGCTGACGCTGCTGTCCAGCAGTGTGCCGAGGGTGAATCCGCTCGCGCTGTAAAGGCGAAGGTTCATGTCGGCCACAGACCCCGTCGGGGTGAACCCCGATCCGGGGTTCGAATCAGTGACTTTGCGGTTCCACGTCAAAATCACGGAAAAGTTCGTCAAGGTCTGGCCGGCGGGCACATCAAAGAAGTAACGGTTCATAGTGCCGAAGCTGGGGACGAAATCCCAGCCGCGATTGCTGACGGTGGTCGAGCCGCTCGGAGCTTGCTCCCCCGCAACCAGCAGATGATAGCTGTTCTGAATATTGAGCAGGCCCGCACCGTAGATCAGATCGAGGGGTTGGGTGGGGGTGCGGGTCCAGGTGGGGTAGGGCGATTTGATCGCCCCGGCAAGGAGCAGCGCCTTGATGACTTCGGACTGTTCCCTGGCATTCACGAGGCCCGGCGAGGCGTCGGCGGTCTCCAGCAGGAACGCAGCCGCGCCCGACACGGTGCCGCACGAGTAACTCACGGCATAAAACGCCGAGGGTGCGACAATCTCCGGTTTGATGCGTCCGGCCACGTCGAATGTCGTTCCCCCTGTGCTGTGATTGCCGCTGTCGATGCCCACGGCTATCGCGTTGTAGGCGTGCGCCATCAATGCCGGGACCGGATTGGTGGTGAAATTGAACAGCCCGACAACAGCAACGAAACCGTCCCGTTCGATGGCGAAATCGAAACGGCGCACTGCCTCCTCGTTGGAGGATTGGTTGCCGTAGGCGGCAGCCCAACTGTGGTTCTGGATGCGGCGACTCTCAATCGCTGGCGAGGTGCTTCCCATGTGCAGGAAGTTCGCATTCAACCACCCGTTCACTTCATACGCATCGACCTGCGAGATGCCGGGGGCGATGCCGTTGTCGCTGCCGCAATAACTGCGGGCCACTAGGTTGGCATGATAGGATGCGTCGCTGGCTCCCGATTTGAGGGTGAATGTCTTGCCGGCCAACTCCGGCTCGCTGGCGCTGGCTGCGTAGTTGGTTTCCACCGGACCTTCCACCTGGCTCACCGTGACGCCTGCCCCGGTCGGCGCGCCGGCACCCAATTCCGCCAGCAACACGGTCAGGCCGATGGCGTCCTTGTGTCCCGCCACCGCCGCCGGGGCGTTGGCGGCCAGCATCAGCCCCAGTGAAATCCCGCGGAGGCACGGCGGGTACGTCATGACCACAGCAGGAGAGGGAAGCAAAACATCGGAGACTACTCGCGGAGAAATCCGGTCACGTCAAGTGCCTGGCCAGTTCGGCCTGGCTTTCGGCCATGATCTGCTTGTGCAACGAGCCGCCGTGGGAGTCGATGGTGACCACCGCCGGGAAATCCTCCACCTGGAATTCCCAGATGGCCTCGGGCGCGCCGAATTCCTCCATCATGTAAACCCCGTTCACCCTCTTGATGCACTCTGCCAGCACCTGGGCGGCGCCACCGACGGCATGCAGATAAACGCACCCGTGCTCCTGGCACGCCGCGACCGTTTTGTCGCCCATGCCGCCTTTGCCGATGACGCCGCGCAGCCGGCAGTCGCGAATGACCTGCCATTGGTAGGGTTCCTCGCGGATCGACGTGGTGGGGCCGGCGGCGACACATTTCCATCCGCCTTGCTCGTCCTTGATGACCACCGGGCCGCAGTGGTAGAGCACGCCGTCCTGGAGATTCACCTGGTCGGGCAGCTGGCCGCCCTCGTGCAGATATTTGTGCACGGCGTCGCGTCCGGTGAAGATCGTGCCGGTGAGGAGCACCTCGTCGCCCACCTTGAGCGAGCGGATGGTGGCTTCCGAGATGGGGGTGGTGAGTTTGGTCATGGGGAGTCCTTTCTCAATACATCCACTTCGA
>JALOTU010000321.1 GCA_025457725.1 Verrucomicrobiota bacterium | reverse complement strand
TCGTTGTCCCGCTTGAACTTGGCGCAGATCGCGGCCTTCAGCTCCGGAATGCCGTCGACGTCGGTGTACTTCGTTTTGCCCTCGTCCAGGGCGCGCTTGGCCGCTTCCTTGATGTTCTGGGGAGTGTCGAAATCCGGCTCGCCGGCCGACAAAGAAATGATGTCCCGGCCTTGGGCTTTCAGCTGCCGCGCCTTTGTAGAAACGGCAATAGTGGCGGAGGGCTGAATGCGGTTGAGGCTGTCGGCGAAAAAGCCCATGGCTGCTGTCTTCCCGTGATGATGCCGGGGCCGACGGATGGACCCCGATTTTGAGCGGCGCGGAAGCTACGCCGCAGTGCAGCAGCCCGCAAGCTGACCTTTGGTCCTGCCGAACGGAGGTGGCCGAGACGGGCAACGCTTTCACATTACGTATTGAACAGGAACGCAAATTGCCTGTTCAGCGCCATATTCCAGGCAAACCCGCGCCATTTCACCAGTTGGTAATCCTCAGCACTCGAAGTTTGCCGTTCCGATTCGCCCTCCACGTCAGGAGGGCCACGAACATGAAAGGTTTTGTGCACATGGACATCCGCCGGTTTATGCTCGATGCAGCGGTGGGACTTGGTCTTTTTTCGCTGGCGTTGCTGGCTGTCGCAGCCGGCAGCGCGCCCGCAGGAGCAGTCGGCTCAACCGTGGCCACCCTGGAAACGCGCCTGCTGCCCCTGGGACTTATCGGCGCCATGTTTTCGCTGCTTCTGGCGTTTAACCTCGCCTTGTATCGCCACATCCGCAAGGCCTATTCGATTAAGGAATTCCGCCGCAGCCGATCCGGAGCCGCTGACGGATCGTAAAACTTCGTCAGGAACCTTTGGCGGCGCGATACTTTCCGAGTTATAGGGATTGTCGAAAGGTTGAGAACATGAAGGACGGACACACCATGGTCAGCCACTGTTCCCGGACACCTCGACCCGCCGTGTTATCGCGCACCGTCGCGATTGCCACGACCCTATCTCCCGTTGCGGTCCTCTCTGCCGCAGTCGCCTTTCTCGATCCCGGCGTCCAACTCGAGCAGGGGCTTTCGGTCGCCGCCGCCACGGAAGCGCGCCTCATGGCCGAAGCTGCCCCCGCCCGGCCGACAGCGGTTGCCGCTCGCGCTTACGAGGAAGGGTCCGAAGGTTTCTGGCTGCTCCGCGCGCCCTCCGACAGCAGCGTCAAACGGGTGAGTTGGCAGGCGCCAGTCGCTCCCGGCGACCGCATTGTTCTCGGGACCGGATCTGCCGGGGAGATCCTCGACGTCTTAGCGGTCGAAGAGGAACGGCCGGAAACCACCCGTATCGATACCGGCGAACAGAAGCCAGTCCGCTATTCCGTCACCGGCCGCCGCATCATGGCGCCGGGCTCGGCCCCCGTCCGCGTCATCGTTGATGCCAGCGGCCAAGGGGTGACGCGGATCTCCCGCGCCGGTGACCGCGCGCTCTGAGCCACACTCGCGAAGGTCTTTCCGATTGGCGGATTGCGTTTCCTGCGGTGCCGATCCTATTGTGCGCCCGCGCGGCCGGGGCCTGACGTTCACGCGGGTCCGGCAACCGGGGGGTCTTGCATGCGTCTCAATCCGCCGACCGTCATTATTTTTCTGATTTCTCTTCTGCTCGCCGGTCTGGCGATCATGACAAAAATGCAGATCGTGCCGATCCCGCGGCATCTCCCCCACCAGGAGTTCTGGCTCGCGATCACCGCATACTTCGTGCTGATGGTGGGCAACGTCGTGAAGGGCCTCTGACCGATCCCGCCGTCACCAGGGGATCGCACGCATGTCCCGGAAAAATCCTCCGGTGGGCCCGTTCTCCGGCAGCGTTGCAAGCCAGACCGGCGTCTCCGCACCCACTTCCACCGGCCGTTCCGCCTCTGCCCCGCCCATATCGGTCCGAACCCAGCCTGGGCACACGGCGTTGACCTTGATGTTCGTGCTGGCCAGTTCCGCGGCCGTGATCCGGGTCAGCGCGTTGAGTGCGGCTTTGGACAACCGGTAGGCCGGAAACCCGCTGCGCATGTCGGACAGTTGCCCCGCCCCGGACGACAAGTTGACGATCCGGCCATAGCCGTTGCGCTGCATGATCGGCACCACCGCCTGCGTCAGCCGCAACGGCCCGAGCACATTCGTCTCGAATGTCTGGCGCGCGGTGTCTGCCTTGAGTTCGAACAGGCTCGAACGGAACCCGCCCGGCCCATCGATCAGAATGGCCGCGTTATTCAAGAGAATATCGATACGCCCGTGCCGCCGCGCGATCTCTTCCACCGCCGCCGCGACCGATAGGCCATCCGCCACGTCGAGGCGCACCGTCTCGGCCTCCAAGCCTTCGCCGGTGATCGAGCGCGCCGCTTCCTTCCCCTTTTCCGGGTCGCGCGAACCCAGCACCACGTGCACGCCCTTGCGGGCCAACTGCCGCCCAGCTTCGAGCCCAATCCCCCGGTTCGCGCCGGAGATTAAAGCCACGCGTTTCTCAGCCATCCTCGGTGTCCTCACCCTTCGCCGGTTCCCAGGCGGTGCCAGGCACCGCGGCGCACCACGTTGCGCAGCCTGCTCAGGGCTACCTAACGACATAAGCGCGCTTTGCAATTTGAGTTTCTTGATCGTGATCAGAAGTCAGTTCTGCTTCGCGAACCGCGGGGCACGCCGGACCGACTCGTCGCGGATCGCCGCCATGAACTTCGGCACGTCCGACGTCAGGGACTGCCGCACCAGGAACGACGGCACCAGCGCATGAAAGCCCACCCGCGCTTCGTAGGTCACGCGTGTGCCGCCCTTCACCGGCTCCAGCGTCCACGCGCCGTCGAGATGCTGGATATCACCAGACAAGAGCCGGAAGGAAATGCTGCGATTGGGCACATAGTCTGAACGGAACACGGTGCTCATGTCGGGAAGGAAGCTGGCCCAGCTTGCCACCCTGTGTTCGCGCACGTCCCACGCCGCCTGTGGCCCGGTCTCGATCACCCGGCAGCTCTTGAGCGATGGGAACACCTCCGGCGCGTTCTGGCACTCGGTCAGCGCGCTGTAGACGGCGGCCGCCGGGGCGGGGATGACCATGGTGGCCTGCACCTGACCGTCGATGGGTCCGCCCCCGCCGGGCACCACGCGCACCACCGGTTCACCCGAATCGAGCCGCGCCTTGTCTTCGGGAGCGAGCGCGATGGCGGGCGGGATCGATACGGCGGCAACGGCCGCGGCCGTCACAAAGATACGTACAAGCTTGGCAGTCATGAGTTACCTCGATGCTCGAAGGTCGATCGGTCCGGCCCTACCCCGCAACCATGGCGCCGTAGCAGGTCTACGAGCACCAGCCCCGAGCCGATCCACCCCCATGAAATGACCCACAGAAAGCCGCATTCCGGCCATGAGGAGCCGCGCCCGATTTGATCTCCCCCGCCCGGCGGGCCATATAGGGGTCGTATGGCGCGAACACCAAAAAGCGATGGGCCGAGAACCAGCGACCCGAGAGCCCGGCCTTCGCGCGGGCGCTCGGGCAAGCCTGCGCCACCGCCCGCCGAGACAGCGGCGGGGACACCCGGTTTCGGCGAAGCGCCGCAGCGGGGCTATGACCCCGGCACGCCGGTGTTGCCCGCCCTGCGCGCCTCCGGACCTCTGCCGCCGCGGGCGGGGGATGGCTCTATTTCCGACGCGCTGAACGCCCTCCTCGCCAAGCCCGCAGAGCGCAGCGACCGTGCCCGCGAAATCCTGGCCCGCCAGCCGATGATGGCCTCCCACCCCATCGTCGCAGGCGCCGCCATCGAATTCATTCCCCACCGTCCC
>JALOTU010000320.1 GCA_025457725.1 Verrucomicrobiota bacterium | reverse complement strand
TTGGACCAGAGCATCCCGGCCAGAGCCTGCCGCATGACACTGGCCGCGTCCGGGTTAAGCGTGGAAGGAATGACCGTCGCATAGAACTCATCGGCTTCCTGGAGCCGGGCCTTGATGACGGATTCGAACGCCTCCCCGAAAACTCCGGCAAGCGCTTTTTTGGAGTCCCTCATCGGCTGATCGCTGAGTCGCAGGCGAATCGTGCGTGATTTTCCGGCCCCCAGCGTGAGCGGATAAAGGGCCGAGACTTTTGTCCCCTTGTTCTCGGGATTGACCGCGTCTTTCCTGCCGTGAACGATATAGTTGCCGATGCCGTCTTTCACGTACGGGGAGGGATTGGGTGTGCCGACAAGCCGCTCTGTATTGGTTTCATTCTCCGTGAACAGGAGCGCCGACGCACCTTCCGCATAAAGGAAGCGCTCCCCGAGATCTCGATGCGAGAGCGCGACGATCCCGCCGGTTTCATCCTGAGCCAGCTGACGGAGGGCGGGGCGAGCGGCCTCCTCCCCCCACGACCAGTCATTGCGAAACCAGAGGGTGGGCAGGAGGTCGAGTGTCGCCGGTTCCGGGCCCCGGTTATGAATGGTGATCTGAATGAGCATATCCTCGGGTGACGCTTTGGCGTATTCGACAAACACATCAAAATAGCGGTCCTGGTCAAACACGCCCGTGTCGAGCAGCTCGTATTCCGGTTTGCCTCGGCCCCGGTCACGGTTCGTCGCGACCAGGTCGTCATACGGATAGGCCGCCTGAGGGTATTTGTAGAGGTACTTCATGTACGAGTGGGTCGGCGTCGAATCGAGATAGAAATAGTATTCCTTCACGTCCTCGCCGTGGTTCCCCTCGCCATTGCTCAGCCCGAACAGACGTTCTTTCATAATCGGGTCTTTTCCGTTCCACAGCGCCAGCGCGAAGCAGATCCTCTGACGGTCATCGGAGATACCGGCGAGGCCGTCTTCGCCCCAACGGTATGCCCGCGAACGGGCATGGTCATGGGTGAAGTAATTCCAGGCGTCTCCGCTTTCGCTGTAGTCCTCGCGGACGGTCCCCCACTGCCGTTCGCTCAGGTAGGGTCCCCATTTTTTCCACGCAACTTTCTTCTTTCGGGCTTCTTCAAGACGGGATTGTTCGGCATTCATCGATCGTCTCCTTTCAGGCCTAACACCCTCACGCATGATCGGACCGGCGGTGATGGCGGTTTCTTAAAAGTCAGGCCCGGCCGCCTGGATAAACCTGATTCATTGCATGCCGCCCTGCAAGTCAACGATGTTCAGCCCCCTTTCTCAATCGCGGCTGTTTGCCCACGCGTCACTTCTGCGCTGCCAGATACTCCAGGCGCATTTCTTCCCATTCCGTAAAACTGGAGGGAACGTGGAACCACTCTTCTTCAGATACCGGCTCCAGGTGAAGCGCATCAAACTTGCACCCCATCACACACGCACCACATCCGACGCACTTTTCCCGGTGATAGACCGGCTTCTCATCCGGGGCCTTGGAGGTATGGGCAAAGAACTGGCAACGCCTGACGCACTCCCCGCAGTTCGTACATTTGTCGCGATCCTTCACGACTCGGTAGTTCGATCGCTCGACCGTTTCCGTCACGTGACCCATGCGTCCCCCCTGCAAGATCGTGCAGCAACAACCGCAGCAGTGACAACCGCCGACGAACTGAGGCGCATCCGCTCCCATGGTGAACCCGTAGAATCCCTCAACGATCATGGTCCCCATGGCATCGAGTTCATTCCAGAGCCTGATGGCCTCCTCTCGGCTGAGCACGTTTTCCGAGAGCGGGACCACCGGCGGCATGCCGACGAAACCACAACGCTTATTAGGCATATAACAGCTATGGCCGTGCAGTGCCGCCTTCTCCTTCTTGCACACGCAATCGAGCACGAGGAAACGGTCATGCCTCTGGAAGTGGGCATCGATGTCGTTGTGGGGTTCCCGCTCGAGCCACTCGGGCTTGAGCGAACCACGGTACGGGATGACGCCCTGCGGGCCGGGCCGCGGTGCAAAGATTTTTTCACCCCCGCCCTCGATTACGTATTGCTCGTAGATCCGGGCAAATTCATTGTTCGTCGGCTTGCTCTCCTGCAGGTAGGATTCGTACCAGCCCACCAGGAAAGGGGACAGCCGGTATCTTTTCACGCTTTCAGCCTTAGGCTTCTGACCGGGCTTTGCCTCGACTTTTCCAAGTCCCTTAACGCCGGTTTCAAGGGCCAGTGTGTCAGCGCGAACCATGCGCCTCGGTATCATGCCCTCGAGCAGCGCGGTCACCTTGTCTTCGGGAAGTCCCACCCGTTCCGCGATCTCGGCGGCCGTCTCGAGCTTGCGGCTCAACGTGCTGGCAACCAGGGCCTCCTCGGGTGTGAACACCAGTTTTATCAGTTTGATTTCCAATTTGGAGGGGGTTCTGGTAAATCCGGCGGGCAGTGCGTCCAGCGCATCCGCCAGTCGTTCGTAAACATCCACGGATTTGTCAGTATTTTTCATTGTCAATCTCCTATTTTCAAGTTCATAACCGATTCCCAAGGTAGATGCCAAGCGACTGGGCAAGTCTCCTAAATTCGCTGTCGGCGGGTACAGTTCTTACTTTATTGACCGCTTCTGCCAGTGGAACGAACTTGATGTCAGGCGGAACAAAAGAGACCATCACCCCGTTTTGGCCGGCTTTCAGCACTTGCACAGCCCCTGCCCCGTAAGCCATCCCCAGTTGGTGGTCAAGGGCAGTGGGGGTACCGCCCCTGGCCCAGGGACCGATCACGAGCGGATAGATCTCCGTGGCGATCAGCGGTTGCAGGGTGGTCGCCACAGTCTCGGCGGCCTGCCCCGATCGCTGAGGGACCTGGTCATCGGCCTTTTCCGTTACCTGCGGTGGCTTCGAATAATCAACGAACTTCGCCCCTTCGGCCACCACCACCAGCCCATAAGGTCTACGGGCTGAAATCTTATCTTTTAATCTTGATGCCAAATTGTTTAGATCGCAGGGGATCTCAGGCATCAGCACCGCATCGGCACGCACGGCAATACCGGCCTGTAACGCGATCCATCCGGCCTGCTCTCCGAGCACCTCCACCACGCCAATCTTCCGGGCCGACCGGGCCGCCTGATAAGCTTTGTTGAGCATTTCGATGGTGACGCTGAGGGCGCTGTTGAACCCAAAGGAAATGGCAGTAGAGGCAATGTCGTTCTCGATCGATCTTGGCACGCACACCGTATGGAGCCCTTTGTAATGAAGCTTATGGAGAATACCCAGCCCCTGGCCACCCACGATGGAAATCAAAGCGTCAATATCTTCTGCCTTCAGCTTTTTCAATAACTCATCTGACAGGTCAGCCTCTGCCTCATTTATGGTGGGTGTATGAAAGGGATCGACCCTGGGCGCCTGGCCAAGGATGCCTCCGGTGGCGGGAGCGAGGTTGTCAATAAGCTCGGGACTTAGGGTAAGCAATCCACCATCGGGATAGCGGTCCGGGTGCAGCAGCCCTTCAAACCCATCCCGGATGCCGATCATCTCCCACCCCAGTTTACCGCCCGCAATAGCCGCACCCAGAACCACGACATTCGTTCCCGGAACAAAACCCGCACCCACATTAATCGCAACACGCCTATGCGTACCTGCATGACCTGGCAGGATACCGTCTGGATCCAATCCGATGAATTTGTATTTATCCTCGTTTTTGGCGGCCAATCTGAAGCCAGCGATGATTTTGATCTGGGCGTCGATTATCCTTCGGCGCCACCGGGCATGACCTACTTCGCCTGCTTTCCGCTGCCGGTTTTTCCGGGACAAT
>JALOTU010000019.1 GCA_025457725.1 Verrucomicrobiota bacterium | reverse complement strand
GCAGATGACGCAGCAACATGTCCAGAGCCGCGAACTCGTCATTGACCACGATGCGCAGTGCCTGAAATACCCGCCGAATCGTGAGGTCGCCATCCTCCCTCCCAACGCCCGGCGATGCAGCCCGGATGGCGTTTGCCAGTGCCGTCGTGGTGGCGAACGTCTTCCCAGCCAGGGCCTCCGCCAGCTCCCCGGCCCGTGGCTCATCCGCGTTGTCCCGCAACCAACTGGCCAGAGTCGCTGACGACGTCTTCTCCAGCAGTACCGATGCGGGCGTACCACGACGGGGATTCATCCGCATGTCGAGCGGGCCTTCGAGCTTCACGGAAAATCCACGTGCCGGGTCGTCCAACTGCATGGACGACACCCCCAAATCCGCCAGGATGCAATCCGCACCGGAAAAACCCCGGGCCGCCAGTGCCTGTGGTAATCCGGCAAAATTGCTGCGAATCGCGGTGAAGGTTTCCGGACCAAAACCGGCGGCACGCAGTCGCGCCTCGGTCTTTGGAAGTTCCACCGGATCCGCATCCAGACCGAGCAGTCGCCCGCCCGGCTGAAGCCGGGCCAGGAGTTCCCGCGCGTGACCACCGTAGCCAAGGGTGCAATCCACCGCCAGTTCGCCCGGTTGCGGGGCGAGCACCGCCAGAATTTCCGTCACCATGATCGGCCGGTGTGTGCCCGCGGGTGTCTTGCCGGACGCCAGCACCTTCGCAATCGTGTCCGCGTAACGCTGCGGATCGCGCTCCTTGTACTTCTCCTCGAAACGCCGTGGATTCTTCCCCGGATACCGCGGACGACGCCGATGCGGCGTTGTCGGCGCCTGATCACCGGAAGCTGGCGGAATGGGGTCGTTCACAAAAATGACGGTTAGCAGAACACGCGATGCCGCGCCATCCAATTGAAGCGCGGGAATTTGAGAGTTGAGAGCAGGATGCTCCCTGGCGGCTGCAAGCTCTCCGTCGAAGCCCGGGTCGAGAAAATGCTCTGGCGAATTTCTTCAAGCCCAATACGCTCATGCGCATGACTTCCATCGACGAAATTGCCCCCGACCTGTTCCGGCTTTGCATTTACGTCCCGGACTTCGACATGCAGTTCAACCACTTCCTGGTGCGTGACGAGCAGCCGCTGCTGTTTCACGCAGGGTTCAGACGGATGTTCCCCGAATTGCGGGAGGCGGTGTCCAGGCTGATAGACCCGACCACCCTTGGGCATATCGCCTGGAGCCACTTCGAATCGGACGAAGTCGGCGCGCTCAACCATTGGCTGGAAATCGCGCCCCAGGCCCAGCCGGTCTGCACCCTGGTCGGCAAGCTGGTCAGCGTGGACGACTTCGCGATCCGGCCGGCGCGCGGCATGACGGCGGACGACGTCCTCACCACGGGCAAATACCGCTACCGCTTCCATCGCTCGCCCCACCTGCCGCACGGCTGGGATGCGGGGGTGTTGTTCGAGGAAACGCGCAGGACGTTGTTCTGCTCGGATCTCTTTCATCAATTCGGAAAATGCGATCCAGTCACCACGTCCGACCTGATTGAACCGTCGCGCAAGGCGATGCAGCAAATGCAGCAGGGGCCGCTGGCGGATTACATGCCGTACACGAGCCAGACGGAAGGCGTCCTGCGCGGGCTCGCGGGTCTCAAACCGGAAACGCTGGCCGTCATGCACGGCTCCTCCTACATCGGCAAGAGCGACAAGCTCCTCACCGACCTGGCGGGAGTCATCAAGGAGAGTTTCAACGATGGGCATTGATTGCGCGGCGAGATGAACGCAGTGGCGCCAAGACGCCAAGGCGCCATGGAAATGGATTCCCCGCTTTGCGTCCCTGCGTCTTGGCGTTAGGGACCAGTCCCGAGCATGCGGGAGCGAGCACGGCTATCCCGTTCGGATGCTCCAGCTGGCCCCGCCAGCTGTTCCTCAAAATCCACGATCTCCTTGATCTGAACCGGGGGAAGTTGAGAGTTCATGGTTGATGGCTGAAGTCACCGATAGATCTCCCCCCGATGGCCAACGGTGATGATCATGATTTGCAAAATGCGGTCGTGGATTTCATAAATCACCCGGTAATCGCCCACGCGAATCCGCCAAGCATCGCGGCCTTTCAATTTCTTCACGTCCGCCGGACGCGGGTTGGTTTCCAATCCGGTCAGTCGAGCCAAAATCCGGTTCACCTTATCATCGGGCAGACGGTCCAGTTTCTTTTGGGCCGACTTGGTCAGGATGACCTGGTATCTCATTTCGCCTTACGTTTGCGAGCTTTCCGATACGACGTCAACGTGGCGAACTGTCCGGCGGCGATTTCCGCATGGGCGCGGTCACGGAGGGCGTCATAAGTTTGGATGTCGGCCAGTTCCTCCTCGGCCTCGCGGAGACGCTCGTATGTATCCAAGTTCAGCAGCACGCCGGTGCGTTTGCCATTGGCATCGGTGATGAACTGTGCTTCATTGGCAACCAGCGCTTTCATGGCCAAAACATTACCCGATTCAAAACCTTCCGCAACCCGTTCCTAAGTCATCGCCCCCGCCAGCTGTTCCTCGAAATCCACGATCTCCTTGATCTGAACCAAAAACCAACGATCGATCTTCGTGAGGTTGAAAATCTCCTCGATGGTGAAGCCGGCGCGGAGGGCGTGACGGATGAAGAAGATGCGTTCGGCGTTGGGCACGCTCAGCTTGCGGCTGATGACGTCCCGGGGAAGGATGTCGCGGTCGCCATAGACTTCCGTGCCGATGCGCCAGGGCTTGCCGTCGCCGCCCAGGCCGTAGCGGCCAATCTCCAGCGACCGGAGGCATTTTTGCAGGCTCTCCTTGAACGTGCGCCCGATGGCCATGGCTTCCCCCACGCTTTTCATCTGCGTGGTGAGCGTGGGGTCGGCCTGGGGAAACTTCTCGAAGGCAAAGCGCGGGATCTTGGTGACGACGTAATCAATGCTCGGCTCGAAGCTCGCCGGGGTTTCCCGGGTGATGTCGTTCTTGAGCTCGTCGAGCAGGTAACCCACCGCAAGCTTGGCGGCAATCTTGGCGATCGGAAAGCCGGTGGCCTTGGAGGCAAGCGCGGAACTGCGGCTGACCCGCGGGTTCATCTCGATGATGACCATCCGGCCGGTCACGGGATCGGCCCCGAACTGGATGTTCGAGCCCCCCGTCTCGACGCCCACCGCGCGGATCACTGCGAAGCTCTGGTCGCGCATGATCTGGTATTCCTTGTCCGTGAGCGTCTGGATCGGCGCGACCGTGATCGAGTCGCCGGTGTGGACGCCCATGGGATCGAAGTTCTCGATGGAACAGATGATCACGCAATTGTCGGCCTTGTCGCGCATCACCTCCATCTCGAACTCCTTCCAGCCCAGGAGGGATTCCTCGATGAGGATTTCATTGACCGGCGACAGGTCGATGCCTCGCTTGCCGATCTCCTCAAATTCGTCGCGGTTGTAGGCGATGCCGCCGCCGGTGCCGCCCAGCGTGTAGGCGGGGCGGATGATGAGCGGGAAGCGCCCGATCATTTCCGCGATATTCCGGGCCTCCTCCATCGTGTGGGCCGTGCCGCTGACGGGCACATCCAGGCCGATGGACAGCATGAGGTCCTTGAACACCTGGCGGTCCTCCCCCTTCTCGATCGCTGCCGCATTGGCCCCGATCATCTCCACGCCGTGCCTCTCGAGGGCGCCCGAGTGATGGAGTTTCATGGCGGTGTTCAACGCCGTCTGCCCCCCCAGGGTCGGCAACAGGACCAGCTTGTGCGGCACGTCGGACTTCGCGCTTTGGCCCCGAGAGTTGTCCGCCGGCACCCCGAGCTTCCGCATTTCCTCCAGCTCCCGGACAATGATCTTTTCCACGCATTCGGGCGTGATGGGCTCGATGTAGGTCCGGTCGGCGAATTCCGGGTCGGTCATGATGGTAGCCGGGTTGGAATTCACGAGCACGACGCGGTAGCCCTCCTCCTTGAGGGCCTTGCAGGCCTGGGTGCCGGAGTAATCGAACTCGCAGGCCTGACCGATGATGATGGGTCCGGCCCCGATGATGAGTACGGAATGAATATCAGTGCGTTTAGGCATGGTCCAAAGCGCAGGGATGAAACACCGGGAACGCACGCTTGGCGATGATTTTCTGGCGCCCCTGCCCTGAGCTGAAGGGGCTGCTCCGAACCCGGTTGCCGGATGGACGTCGTCCCCGCACACCGATCACTGTTGCGCCTCGCCGGTCATCGGAACAAACCGGACGGGCAACACCCGCCGTTGGTCCAGTTGGTCCCCGTGCTTCTCCAGCAACACCAGCTCCTGCTGCAGCATCGGGCCGACGGGAATGATCATCCGCCCCCCGTCCTTGAGCTGGTCCACCAGCGCCGGAGGCACCGCTTCCGGGGCGCAGGTGACGATGATGGCGTCGAAGGGGGCGGCCTCGGGCCATCCCTTGAACCCGTCCCCCGCCCGCACGAACACATTCGTGCAGCCCACCTGGTGGAGGGTTGCCGCGGCCAGCTCGGCCAGCGGCTCGACGATTTCGATGGTGAACACCTCCTGCACCAACCCGGCGAGTACGGCCGCCTGATAGCCTGAGCCGGTTCCAATCTCCAGCACCCGGTCCGTCGGTCGGGGTTGCAGCTGTTCCGTCATGAAGGCCACCACATACGGCTGCGAGATGGTCTGGCCGAATCCAATGGGCAGCGGGCGATCCTCGTAGGCGTGGCTGCGGAACTCCGGGGGCACGAATTCGTGCCGCGGCACCCGGCGCATGGCGTCCAGCACCCGCGCGTCGGTGATCCCGCGTGAAGGCGACTCCAGTTGTTCCCGGACCATGCGCTGACGTTCCATGGGATATGCCTCGCCGTCGGGGCCGGTGTCAGGCGGAGTTCTCGACAGGTTGGGTCCGCAACCGACCGCCACCACCAGGCCAACCAGGGCGGCAATCTTCATGATGCAAGGTAGCGCACCCGCCCCCCTCTCGGCAACGTTTCCGAACCCAGGGCAGACGCATCTTAATCCGGGAGGTATCGCCGGCTTTCCAGCCGGCAACTTGAGCCCACCTCATTGCCCTCCCCAAGCCGGTTGAAAACCGGCGCTACCCCGAAAACACGGACTCATTTGATCGTTGGCCCCGGCACACAACCGCCCCCGGCCTCAGAGCAGTGAACCCTGCCTCGCGCCGGTCGGTTTCAATCCAAGCCGTTGGTAACCCAATTCCGTGGCGACGCGCCCCTGCGGGGTGCGTTTAAGGTAACCTTCCATAATCAGGTAGGGTTCGTACACCTCCTCGAGCGTGTCCGGCTCCTCGCCCACGGCCACCGCAATGGACCCCACCCCGACCGGCCCGCCGCCGAACTTGGTCACGATGGCCTCGAGAATGCGCTTGTCCATGTCGTCCAGCCCGTGCTCGTCGATGTCCAGCATGGCCAGGGCCTTGTCGGCGATCTCGCCGGTGATCTGCCCCTCCGCCTTCACCTGGGCGTAGTCGCGCACGCGGCGAAGGAGATTGTTGGCAATTCGCGGAGTGCCGCGGCTGCGGCGCGCGATTTCTCCCGCCCCCCGCTCCTCGATCTCGATGTTCAACAACCGGGCGGAACGAACCACGATATGGTGCAACTCGCCGGCGCCATAGTAGTCCAATCGCTCCCGCACGGGAAACCGGGTGAGCAGCGGCGCCGTCAGCAATCCGGACCGGGTGGTGGCCCCGATCAGCGTGAACCGCGGCAGGTTCAGGCGCACGCTGCGGGCGTTCGGCCCCTGGTCGATGATGATGTCCAGTTTGAAATCCTCCATGGCCGGATAGAGGTATTCCTCGATGGTTTTCTGCAGCCGGTGAATCTCGTCCACGAACAGCACATCGCCCTCCTCGAGGTTGGTCAGCAAGCCGGCCAGATCGGAGGCTTTCTCGATGGTAGGACCGCTGGTGCAGCGGATATTCGCGTTCATGCTCCGGGCGATGATGTTCGCCAGCGTGGTTTTTCCCAATCCCGGCGGACCGCTCAGCAGCACATGATCGATGGCCTCCCCGCGCCGCTTGGCCGCCTCGACGGTGATCTCCAGGCGTTCCTTGACCTTGGGCTGCCCGGTGAAGTCCGAAAACAACGACGGGCGCAAGGTCACTTCCAGGGCCGTATCCGGCTTGTTGAGGACATCTGAAACCATGCGCTGCGACATGGGCTCAGGATGTGGAAGGGGGGGCGGACCGACAAGGGGAATTGATCTTTCAACCGGTGCTTTTCGGCGTTGCTCCTGCAAAATAGAGCACAAACTGGGCAAAATAGGGGAAGCCATTGGGGGGCTGAATTAGAGAAGTTTTTGGTGGCAAACGCAGACAGTGTTTTGCCATAGTCACCGCAATTCTGAAATATGATTAAGAAACCCTCCCTCCGATGGGCCCCTGTGTTGGGCACCCTGCTGTTATCCACCACTGGCGTTTTTGCCGGCGAAGCCGACATCAAAATCCCCGACCTCACCCAGGTCAAGTTCGACGGTCTGGGCGGCGTCAGCGGGCACACCCTGATGCTGCTGGGCATCGTCATCTGTGCCATCGGCGCGTTGTTTGGGGTTGTCCAATACCTGCAGACCAAGAAACTGCCGGTGCATGAAAGCATGGCGAAAGTCTCCCACACCATCTACGAGACCTGCAAAACCTACCTGATCACCCAGGGCAAATTGCTGGCCATCTTGTGGCTGCTGATCGGGGCCTGCATGATCGTGTATTTCGGGTTTCTGCAGCACAACACGATGGGCCATGTGCTGGTCATTCTGCTGGCGTCCATTCTGGGCATCCTGGGTTCCTACGGCGTGGCCTGGTTTGGCATCCGTATCAACACCATCTCCAATTCCCGCACCGCGTTCTCCGCCCTCAAAGGCAACCCCTTCGCCACACTTTGCATCCCGCTCCGTTCCGGCATGAGCATCGGCTTGCTGCTCGTCGCGGTGGAACTGTTCTTCATGATCTGCATCCTCATCTTCCTGCCCCGGGATCTCGTCGGCCCCTGCTTCATCGGCTTCGCCATCGGCGAATCGCTCGGCGCCTCGGTGCTGCGCATCTGCGGCGGAATCTTCACCAAGATCGCGGACATCGGCTCGGACCTGATGAAGATCGTCTTCAAGCTGCCCGAGGATGATCCGAAGAATCCGGGTGTGATCGCGGACTGCACGGGCGACAATGCCGGCGACTCCGTCGGGCCGACCGCGGACGGGTTTGAGACCTACGGTGTGACCGGCGTGGCGCTGATCGCGTTCCTCGCCCTGGCCCTGGTGGCCAGCCCGACGGTTTGCGCGACCCTGATCATCTGGCTGTTCGTCATGCGGGCGCTGATGATTGTGACTTCGCTGGCATCCTATTTTCTCAATGAAGCCATCAGCAAGGCCATGTTCGGCGGCAAGAAGGACTTCGACTTTGAAGCCCCGCTGACGCACCTCGTCTGGATCACCTCGGCGGTGTCCATCATCATCACGTTTGTCGCGAGCAAACTGTTGCTGGGTGATTTCACCTTCAACGGGGTCTCACACCCGGCGCTCTGGTGGGTGCTCTCGGTCATCATCAGTTGCGGCACGGTGGCGGGAGCGCTGATTCCCGAATTCACCAAGATATTTGTCAGCACCAACTCCCGCCACGTGAAGGAAGTGACCAACTGCTCCAAGCATGGCGGCGCTTCGCTGAACATTCTGTCTGGCTTCGTGGCGGGCAACTTCTCGGCCTTTTGGATGGGACTCGTCATCATGCTGCTCATGTTCGTGGCATGGCAGTTTTCCACCCATGCAGACCTGATGGCCATCATGCCGGCACAATTCGCGTTCGCCGCGCCGATCTTCGCCTTCGGCCTGGTGGCCTTCGGCTTCCTCGGCATGGGGCCGGTGACCATCGCGGTGGACAGCTACGGACCGGTCACTGACAACGCCCAATCGGTTTACGAACTGAGCCAGATCGAATCCAAGCCGGGCGTCAAGCAGGAGATCAAAAGCGGCTTCGGCTTCGATCCGGACTTTGAAAACGCCAAGTATCAACTGGAAAAGGGCGACGGCGCGGGCAACACCTTCAAGGCCACGGCCAAACCGGTGCTCATTGGCACCGCGGTCGTGGGCGCCACCACCATGGTGTTCGGCATCATCATGCTCCTCCAGGGCATGTATGAGGCTCAGGTGGCTTCTGGAATCGCGGGTGCCTTCAAACCCGTTGTGAATGCGTTGAGCATCGTCCAGCCCGAGATCATCCTCGGCCTCATCATGGGCGGCGCGGTGATTTACTGGTTCACCGGCGCCTCCTGTCAGGCGGTCGTCACCGGCGCCTACCGCGCGGTGGTCTATATCAAGGAGAACATGAAACTCGATGCCACCACGGCCTCCGAGAAGGATTCCAAGGAGGTTGTCCGCATCTGCACCATCTACGCGCAAAAAGGCATGTGGAACATCTTCATCGTGGTGTTCTGCTTCGCGCTGGCACTGCCGTTCTTCAATCCTTACTTCTTCATCGGCTACCTCATCGGCATCGCGTTCTTCGGCCTGTTCCAGGCCATCTTCATGGCCAACGCGGGCGGCGCCTGGGACAACGCCAAGAAGATCGTGGAAGTGGATATGCGCGAGAAGGGCACGGAACTCCATGACGCCACCGTCGTGGGCGACACCGTGGGCGATCCCTTCAAGGACACCTCGTCCGTGGCGCTCAACCCGGTGATCAAGTTCACCACCCTGTTCGGACTGCTCGCGGTGGAAATCGCCGTGACCATGACCAACCAGGGCACCAAGACCATGATCGGCGCCTTCTTCTTCCTGGTGGCGCTGGTCTTCGTCTATCGCTCGTTCTACGGGATGCGGATTCCGGAAGACAAGAGCGTCTGATCCGGACAGGCAGAATTCACCGGCGGGCTGCGGCAACGCAGCCCGCCTTTTTTCAGTCCAGCACGTCCTCGGTGAGAGCGGCGGCGGGCTTTCGTCCCCCACCCCGTCGCATCTCGGGAATCAGCAGCAGGGTTCCGATCAGGATCATTCCCCCGCTGATGCCGGCCATCACGGACAGCGGGAGCACGGTCACCAGTTGAAAGGCGACCACCGGGGCGATCACCCCCCGAACGCCGGTGAAGAAGGTGTGCACGGACATGTAGTCGGCTACGCGTTCCGGCGGGGCAAACTTGGTGACCCAAAGACTCCAGGCAACGTCCCCGCCGGCGTGCGAAATGCCATAGAAAACCGCGCCGGCCACCAGCCCGGCGAGGCTGCCGGACATGAAGAAGGTCAGGATGCCGAGCATGAATCCGACATTCAGCGTCATGCGCAGGACGAAGAAGTTCATGCGATCAAACAGCCAGCCCCACAACGGATTGAGCAGCAGCCGGGCGATGTTCGGCACCACGCCGGTCAGCAGCGCGATCATGCCGGCGGTGAGTGGAAGACCGTGCAGCGTCCAGCCGTGCTCCGGATTGGCCAGGTACTCCACCCGCAGCGGGAGCATCATCAGATTGCCAAACCCCAGAAACATCCAGGAGACCAGCGTGTTGCGGAACAGCCGGTCTTCGGAGGCGTAGCGCAGGGACCGGAACGGGTGGGTCCCCTTGGCGTGCGACAGCGGGCGGGAGGGACAGCGTCGCAGACACCAGGCGGCGAACACGAACGCGCCGCCAAAAACCAACAGCAGCCACCGGAACTGGTCGACCCGGTGCGACAACGCCTCCCCGGCCAGGAAGCTGAAGGCGCCCGTCGTGGCGATCCGGATCATGACGGTGCGGGAGAACAGGGTGCCACGTTCGCGCTCGGGATAGTTCTCGTGGTACACCTGGGTCATCAGCGGGATGATGACCGAGGTGCAACCCAGGGCGGCGGCGCAGCAAACCACGAACACCCACTCGGCCGGAACCGCGGCGGCAAGAGCGAACAAACCCGCGCCCAGCAACGCGGTTCCCGACGCCGCGCGCGCGGCCGGCTGCTGGGCCGCCTGCACCCGCGACACCAGCCAGGGGCCGAGGATCAATCCCAGGCTCGCGCCGCCGCCGATGATGGCCTTGGCCATGGCCCCGCTGTGAAAGTGCCGGACCGCGATCAGCAGCAGAAACGTCATGGCAGCCGCCTCCAGCACACCCGACGCGGGCGCGCGAAGGCGCTCGTAGCGATAGGTCAGATCTCTGCGCTCCCTGGCCGTCATCGAAACCGTGGATCCGACTGTTCCCCCCTCTGTTGGAGGCGCGCCGCTCAACCGGCGGGCGCATCCTGCCTCAGATCGGCGGGGATATGGAGGGTGAACACCGTGCCCATCCGCAGGGAGGACCGCACATGCAGCAAACCGTTCACCTCCTTGATCAGCCGCAGGACGATGCTCAACCCGAGCCCCGTCCCCTGCTTGGGAGCTTTGCTGGTGAAGTAGGGCTGAAAGATCTTGGTCAGATACTCGGACGGAATCCCCCCGCCATTGTCACGGACCACCAACCGCAACAGCGGGGGCGTGTTATCGAAGGATTCCATGTTCATCGACCGCTCCTCGTCGGAATCCTTGATCGCGGTGAGGTCGAGCGGATTGGACAGCAGCTCGCCGGAGACTTCCACCCGGCAGACCGCCTTCCCGGACTGGAATGCGTTGGTCGTCAGGTTCAGGAGCAGCTGGATGAAGTCGGTGCCGTTCATGCGCGGGGTGCAGGCCACCGAAACCGGATTCACCACCAGCTCGTTGTCCTTGCGGCTCGGATGCACCCGCGCCAGATGCTCGAAGTCGTTGAGCAGCGTGTTCACGCTCACCCGGGAGATTTCCCCGGGTTTGCGGCGCAGGAAGCTGAGATACCGCTGGGAGATTTCCACGCAGTTGCCCACCTGCCGGGAAATGGTGTGCAGCTTCTGGCGCACAAACTCGAGATCCTCGTTCTCAAGCACTTTGGCCCGGGCAACCCGGTGATTCAGCAATTGCACGAACCCCGAAATCACCGCCAGCGGCCCGTTGATGTCGTGGATGATGCTGGCATAAATGTCCCCGCGCGTGCTGGCCATCTGCTGCTCGATCCGTTGGTCCTGCAGCTCCGCCACCAGGGCGTCCATCTTCTCGGCGCCGCTGTTCATCTCGCTTTCCAGCCGGCGCCGCTGCATCGCGTCCCCCACCAGGCCCCTCACCACGGGCAGTTCGAAGGGTTTGTTGATGTAGTCGAGGGCGCGGAGCTTGATGGCCTTGCGCAGGGTGTCCGTGGTCTCGAAGGCGGTCATCATCACCACCTCCATGCCCGGGTCCATGTGCTTGAGCTTCTCCAGCAGGTCAATCCCGGACATGCGCCCCATGCGAATGTCCAGCAGCGCCACGTCCACCCGCTGCTGGCGGGCCAGCTCAATGGCGGTGGGCCCGTCGCTGGCCAGTAACAGGTCATACTCCCCCTTGAACACCATCTTCAGCGACTCACGCGGGCCGTCGTCGTCGTCCACAATCAGCAGGGTCCCACGCCTCCTCGGCGCCAGGACCGGCTCCGCTGCCGGGATTGCATTCTGGTCTGACATCGTTCGGGAGAACCGCACCTGAGTCTCCAAGCTTCAAGTCGGGCTGCTGTTCCGCACGCAGAGTATCGGAGCAATGGCGGGTCTCAAGGAGGAAACACACCCAAGGCGACATGCGGGAGCACCTCGGTTTCTGGCCAGGAGGGGTCGTCGTGCTGCGACGACCACGGCCGCGTCCAGCGGGCGGGATCGGGCCTCCCAGCCTTTCGTTGCACCGCTGGACGCGGCGCTACTCGTCGCAGCGCGACGTGTTCCACCCCGTACCACGATGCGCAGTGTCCTTTGGCGGGTGACGGCAATACAAAAAACGCCGCGCACCTGGGGTGCGCGGCGGTGTATCGATGGATTCCGGGGATCTCAGGCGGCAACGGAAAGCACGCAATTCACGGTGCCGAATGCGTTCGGCTGCAGTTCCGGACATTGCGGGTCATTCTGCCATTGCCCGTCCACCAGCAGGCGGTACTGGTACTTCCCGGGTTTGAGCGAGAGGGTGGTCTTCCAGACCCCGGCTTCCTCCCTGGCCAGACGGACCGGCGCGCTCTCCCACTTGGTGAAATCGCCCGCCACCAGCACGCTTCCGGCCTCGGGAGCGAAATAGGTGAGGGTGATGCTTCGGGGGCTGTCGGCCGCGACGGGCTTTGCCGGCTTGGGGGCGGTCGCAGGCGCCGCTGCTTTCGCCGTAGGCGGTTTCACCGTCGGCTGGCTCTTCGCCAGTGTCTTTACCGGGGCTGCGGCTTTGGTGGCCGCCGCAGGTTTGACTGTCTTCTTGCTTGTTGATTTTAGTGCCATGGTCAGTTTTTCAGTTTCAATGGTTCAGGTTCAGTTAATAGTCGAGGACCCCCGTCGATCTGCCCTCCCCGCGCATCAGATTGCTTGCCCGACGCAACCGGTCAAGAGCGAAGTCCCGGAGGCTCGGAAATCAGCCCGGGGAAATGTCAAGATGGCGAAAATTAACCGCTCGCCAAACGTCCGCCACCCTGTTAAAAACACTGTCCCTCCGGGCTTGGGCCTGGGGGGTTGATCCAAAGAAAACACTGATACCTGAACATGTCACAGCATCCCAGTTTACGCGCTTCGACCACCCTGGGTGGCAAGCGCAGCGTACTCAAGCGCTTCGAACGCATTGAGATCCTCAAGAAATCCGGCGATTTCAAGAAGGGCGACCGGATCACCGGCCTCCGTAAAACCAAGCCCCCGGTCTAGGCCAGGGCCCGAAGGCCCAACCGTGGCAGGGGCAAAGTACGCCCGTCCGTCGTGGACGGGCGCTTTCTATTGTGGTCCGAACGCCTGGTGCAGTTGCTCGGAACCAAGGTGGACCCCGCGAAGGACGAGGTGACCGTGGACGGCAAAGCGGCCCGCCCGAAGCGCAAGCTTTACGTCGCTTTGAACAAACCCCGGCGATGCGTCTGCTCGCGCAAGGACGAGCATGATCGCGACACGGTTTACGAGCTGTTGCCCAAGGAATGGGGCAACCTGTTCACTGTGGGGCGGTTGGACTACGACTCCGAGGGGCTGATTTTTCTGACCAACGACGGGGAATTCAGCCTGCACCTGACACATCCCCGCTACGCCATTTCCAAGAAATACCTGGTGGAGGTGGACGGCGCCGTGGAGCAGGAGGGCATTGACCGGCTTCGCCACGGCGTGCTGGATGGCGGGGAACGATTGCGTGCGAGGGCGGTTCGTGTGCATCATTCGGGTCGGACGGGAAGCCTCGTGGAGGTGGACCTGACGGAAGGCCGGAAC
>JALOTU010000319.1 GCA_025457725.1 Verrucomicrobiota bacterium | reverse complement strand
TCGTTGACCTGCGCGTTGTGATCCACCAACCGGGAAACCATGAGGCCGACATCGTTGAACGAGAGTTTGCTGACGAGGTCCGCGAGAAAGTTGACGAGGTCGCCGTGGGAACGCTGGCGGTGTTCGATCAACCGTTCCAGCAGGAATCGCAGCGCCTTGTTCTCCGCCTCCAGCGAGGATCGCTCGATCGCGCCCTGTTCCACCTTCAACTTCAGGTCGTTCCAGCCCTGTTGGATTTCCTCCACGCTCGCGGGTGGGCTGGCGGCATTCTCCGGCTCTGTCATGGATGCAATGTGCCCCAAACTCCGGCATCGTTTCCAACCAATTCTGCGACAAGGCGCCCGGTCCTCGCGGACCGCGCCATCCTCCGGGGGCGCAGAAACCGCCGGCTACTGACCGCGAATGTCCTATCGATGGATCCGGCGTCCTTCGCAGACGCGGCTTGCTGCGGGCCGGGGACGTCCCGCGCTCCGGGGGTGTGGGTCAGGGCGCGGGGTTGACCGGACCCGGGGGCGGTTGTGCCGCCGGTTTGCCCTTCTTTTTGAAACCGAGCACGTCCAGTTCGCGGCTGCCATCCCAGGGCGGCGGAGTCTGGAACGTGATCTGTGAAACCTTGCGCAGGATCTTCATCAATTGGCTCTCTGCGGTCTTTGAGCCTCTGTGTCTAAGCTGTTTTCTGGATGGGATTTGGCGCAACCGCCTGGGATGGGGAGTCGTGGGGCGCGTGTGGCGGCATGGCCGGCGTAGCTTCCGCCGCACAAACATGCGGTAGGCATCCGGCCCGTCGGCAGCCTAGACTGAAATGTCTGACACCCTGCCCGTTCCGCCGGGAGCGCGGTGCGGGTCATGGAGCGTCGTGCCTCCCGCACGCGGCTTCCGGCGGCAGTTTGCATGACTCTGGATTTTGACAGCGGCCTGCTAATGCATGTTACCTCGCTGCCCTCGCGCTACGGCGTGGGGGAGTTGGGGCGGCCCGTCGTGGAGTGGCTGGATGAGATGGCGGAGATGCGACAGGGCATCTGGCAGGTGCTGCCGTTGGGACCGACCGGCTACGGTGATTCGCCGTATCAAAGTCCGTCGGCCTTTGCCGGCAATCCCATCCTGATCGGGATCGAGCTATTGCTGGAGGCGGGATGGTTGTCGGAGGCCGAGGCGATTCCCCTGACCGGGCTGTCCGCGGACCGCGTGGATTACGAGCGCCTGATTCCCATCAAGAGCGCCCTGTTGCAGACGGCGGCCCAGCGGTTTCTGCGCTATGCGGAGGGCAGTCCCGCCCACCAGCGGTTCCGGCAGTTTTGCGAACAGGAGCGGGATTGGCTGGAGAGCTACGCCGTGTTCACCGCCTTGAAGGAACGGGAAACCCTGCGTCCGTGGTTCGATTGGCCGGAGCCGTGGCGGACCTATTCGGCTGCCGAGTTCGCGCGGGCCCGGGCGCTGCTGGCGGATGTGGTGGCGGAGAAGCAGGTGATCCAGTTCTTCTTCCACGAGCAATGGGGTGCGATGCGCGCCGAGGCCGCCCGGCGCCACATCCGGATCCTGGGCGACATCCCGATCTTTGTGGCGCACGACAGCGCGGAAGTGTGGTCGGGCCGCCGGTTGTTCCAGCTGGATGAGTCGGGTCAGCCCACCGTGGTGGCCGGCGTGCCCCCGGATTACTTCTCGGCCACCGGCCAGCGCTGGGGCAATCCGCTGTATGACTGGCCGGTGCATGAGCGCAGCGGATTCGAGTGGTGGGCGCGGAGGCTGATGAGGGCGATGGCGCTGTACGATGCGGTTCGCGTCGATCATTTCCGCGGGTTTGTGGATTACTGGGAGATCCCCGCCGACGAACCTCTGGCGACCAAGGGCCAATGGCGGCCTTCGCCGGGGCACCAGCTTTTCAAGGCCCTGCGCGACCGGTTTGGCGGCACGCTCCAGATTGTGGCCGAGGATCTCGGGGTGCTCAGCCGCGAGGTGGCCGGATTGCGCGAGGCGTTCGGATTTCCCGGGATGCGCATTCTGCAATTTGCCTTCGGGACCGACCCTGGCGCTCCCACCTTCCTGCCGGAAGTCTATGTTCACAACACCGTGGCCTATACCGGCACGCACGACAACGACACGGTGGTCGGCTGGTTTCATGATCAGGGTGGGAACAGCACACGTTCCCCCGAGCAATGCGAAAAGGAACGCCGCTATTGCACGGAACACCTGGGCATTCCCGGACGGGAGATCCACTGGGAGATGATCGAGGTGCTGCTGGGATCGAAGGCCGGGGCGGTGATGTTTCCCCTGCAGGACGTGCTGGGGCTGGGGACGGAAGCGCGCATGAACGTGCCGGGAACCACCTCGGGCAACTGGCGCTGGCGGTTGCAGCCCGGAAAGCTCACGCCCGACATCAAGCAACGTCTGCGCGCCGCCACGGTGGCGGCGGGCAGAAACCGGGTGCTGGAGCCGGCCGGCGCGCCCGGCGCATGATCCGCAGGCCCACTGTGCAACTCATTCGAACACCATGAACAACTCCACGGGCGCCCATGATCAGCCGGACAAGCCGGTTCTGTCCTTCTGGCAGATCTGGAACATGAGTTTTGGCTTCTTCGGCATCCAGTTCGGCTGGGGACTGCAAATGGCCAACATGAGCGCCATCTACCAGTATCTCGGCGCCGAGGAATCCGAGATTGCCTTCCTCTGGCTGGCCGCCCCGCTCACCGGGCTCATCGTCCAGCCCATCATCGGCTACTTCAGCGATCGCACCTGGAACCGGCTCGGGCGGCGGCGGCCCTATTTCCTGGTGGGCGCGATCCTCGCCAGCCTGGCGCTGATTGCGATGCCCAACTCGCCCGCCATCTGGATGGCGGCGGGCCTTCTGTGGATACTGGATGCGAGCATCAACATCACGATGGAGCCGTTCCGGGCGTTTGTCGGCGACATGCTGCCCAAGCGGCAACGGAAATCGGGATTTGCGATGCAGAGCCTGTTGATTGGCCTGGGCGCGGTGCTTTCCTCCTCCCTTCCCTACATCCTGACCCATTGGTTTGGGGTGACCCAGGAGGGGGGCACGGGGAAGATCCCGCACACCGTGCAGCTGGCATTCTACGTCGGGGCCCTGGTCTTTTTTCTGGCGGTCGTTTACACCATCCTGACCACCCGTGAGTATCCGCCGGCGGATCTGGAGGCGTTCCGGCGAATGAAAGCGGAGTCCGCCGGGGTCGGGAATGCGTTCCGGGAAATCTTTGGCGGGATCGCCTCCATGCCCCGCACGATGAAGCAGCTGGCCATCGTGCAGTTCTTCACCTGGTTCGCGCTCTTCTGCATGTGGATCTACTTCGTGCCGGCGGTTGCCACCACTGTGTTCGGCGGCCAGCCGGGCTCGCCCGAATACCAGCAGGGGAACGAGTGGGGCGGGGTATGCTTCTCGGTCTACAACGGGACCGCCTTTGTCTTTTCCTTCGTGCTGCTGGCCCTGGTGAAAACGTTCAGCGCCCGCGCGATTCACCGGACCTGCCTGCTGGCGGGCGGCGTCGGCCTGCTCCTGGCCGCGGTTCTGAAGGCGCAATATCCCCTGCTCCTGTCCATGTTCCTGGTGGGCATCGCCTGGGCCAGCATCCTGTCCATGCCCTATGCGATGCTGGCCAATGATGGGGTTCTACATGGGCGTGTTCAATTTCTTCATCGTCATCCCGCAGATCCTCGCCTCCCTCGGACTCGGTTTGCTGATGAAGCACCTGCTCGGCGACAACCCGATGAACGCCGTCGTGCTGGGAGGCGCCTCCATGATCGTGGCCGCAGTCTGCGTGGGTTTCGTTTCCAAGTCGGTAGACCAATTCGGGGAGGAAAAAGTGATGGTATGAGTTCGCATCTTTTAGTACATAAGATCTCTGTGTTTCAAAACCAAAGGCCATCGGGCGGTGTCGGGGACTGGTCGGGTCCGGGCGGGATGCTCCGATTGGCAATGGTCCTGGTGTTGTTCCTCGGTCTCCCCTCCTGGGGGGCGACGCCGGTGGTGGAGCGGATCGAGCCGCCGGGCTGGTGGATTGGTCACACGCACAATCCCGTCCGGGTGCTCATCACCGGCGGGCATCTGGCCGCGGCCAGGGTCGAGGCGCCAGCCGGAATCGGCGTTTCCAACGTGATGGTCAGCGACAATGGCCAATATTTGTTCGCGGATCTGACGATTGATTCCGGGGCGAAGGCGGGGGAGGCCGCATTGCGGGTGAGCACCGGGGAAGGAACGGCCACGGTGAGGTTCGAGTTGATGGAGCCGTTGGGGCCGGCCGGCCGGGGGTTCACGACCGACGACGTCATCTACCTGCTGTTGCCCGATCGTTTCGCCAACGGGGACCCGGCGAATGACGATCCGGCCGTGTCGCCCGGATTGATGGATCGCGCGCGGCCGCGTCATTACCACGGGGGAGATTTCAAGGGGATTACGTCGCGACTTTCCTACCTGCGGGACCTGGGGGTGACGGCGTTGTGGCTGACCCCGTGGTATGACAATGCGAATCAATTGAATCACGTGGAGAAGTACACCGGCCGCAACCAGCTTTCGCCCGACGGGGTGCCTTCGACGGATTATCACGGCTATGGCGCGGTGGATTTCTACGGGGTGGAGGAACACTTCGGGACGCTGGAGGATTTGCGGGAACTGGTGGGCGCGGTGAGGCGTTCCGGTCTGAAACTGGTTCAGGACCAGGTGGCCAACCACACCGGCCCCTACCATCCCTGGGTGACCAATCCCCCCACGCCCACTTGGTTCAACGGCAGCATGGAGGCGCATCTGGACAACAGCTGGCAGACGTGGACCGTGGCCCAGACCAACCCGCCCGCGGACCTGCTCCAATCCACACTGGAAGGATGGTTCCTCAACATTCTGCCGGATCTGAACCAGAACGATCCGGAGGTCGGCACCTACCTGATTCAGAACTCGCTCTGGTGGACGGGCCAGCTCGGGATCGATGCCATCCGGCAGGACACGTTGCCGTATGTGCCCCGGACCTATTGGGCGCGCTGGTCTGCGGCGCTGAAGGCGCAGCATCCCGGGGTGACGCTGCTGGGTGAGATGTTCGATGGCAATCCGGAGTTGGTGGCGTTTTTCCAGGGCGGACGGCGGCAGTTTGACGGGGTGGATTCCGGGGTGGAGACGCTGTTTGATTTCCCCCTGTATTACGCGATCCGGGACGTGTTCCTGAAGGACCAACCCATGACACGCTTGTCCGAGACGCTGGCGGCGGACACGAACTATGTGAACGCCAGGGTGCTGGTCACCTTCCTCGGCCTGCATGACACCGGCCGATTCCTGACCGAGCCGGGCGCTTCGTCCGAGGAGCTTCAGCAGGCGTTCACCTTCCTGCTGACTTCGCGCGGCACGCCCCTGATCTATTACGGCGATGAAATCGGGATGAACGGAGGGGGCGACCCCTACAATCGCCGCGATTTTCCCGGCGGCTGGGCGGAGGATGCGCAGAATGCGTTTGAGGTCACCGACCGCACCCCCGAACAGGCGTCCATGTTCCAGCATGTCAAGAAGCTCATCGCGCTTCGGCGTCAGTGGACCGCCCTTCGGCACGGGACGCAGGAGATGTTGCTGGCGGATGCGGACGCCTGCGCCTACCAGCGCGTCACGGAGGACGCCGGTGTGGTGGTCGCCATCAATCGAGCCTCCGAACCCCGGGAACTGCGGCTGGAACTCAAGCATCCGATTTGGTCCACTGACATGATCCTGACCGACCAGCTGGGCGCGTTGGGGGAGGTCCGGCTAGCCGGCGGCACGTTGACCCTGCGGATGCCGCCGGGCGGCTGCTCCCTGTTGACCCCCGGTTTCGCCGTCGCGCGGTCCAATCCTTAGCCTCAACGCCCACACCGCACGCAACGATGCTCTCCCTGTGGCGGCTTGACCGAAGAATGTGGTCTCACACCCCGACTTCACTCCTTCACGCCAGTCTGACCCTGGTGTTGACCGGGGCGCTTCAGCGCGGACTCGAATTATCGAACACGCTCTTGCCCGGGGGTGGCCCCGGGGGCCACAGCAGAACATGCAATTCCCAGGGATGCTCCGGGGCCACGGGATTTCCGTCGAGTGAGTAGATTTGATAACCCGCCCGGAGAAAGGCCTGCCGCGAATTCCAGGCTTCCGCACTGTGAAACTCCACGAGGCAGACGGGCCGTTGCCGCGCCAGAATAGCTTGCATGCCGGCGATCACCCCGACCTCGGCACCTTCGACGTCGATCTTGACCAATTGCAGAGGAGCTTCACCAAAATAATCGTCGAGTGAGACGGCTGGAATCTCCATCACCGGGCGGGTTGGATTCCCCCCCACATCATGGCCCACCACGTTCCACTCGTTGGGCGACCGTCGCCGGCCCGCATAGAGCACCAGGGTTTTGACCGAACCATCTGATACGGCCTTGTTCTCAATGATCACCTGTTCCTGAAATCCAGCCAGCTTCATGCGCCGCTGCAGCAGATGGACATTCAGGGGATGCGCCTCGAATGCCACCACGGATCCCTTGGAGCGTGTGCAGGCGGCCATCACTTCGGTCATCATGCCGTAGTTGGCTCCCACATCAGCGCATCTCCAGTCCGACTGGATCAGGCGTTCCAGCAACCGGCGAACAGGCCGCTCGGTCGGGGGGATGGGCAGGCGGGCATACGGAACCCAGACTTCATGGACGAACCGCGTCACACCCAGAGCCCGGGCCAGGCGTTGCAACCAGGAGGGAGAGTTGTTCCAGACCAGAACCAGGATTCGAAACAGGGTAAAGCTCATAGGATTTGCATTTCGGTGGCATCACCCCGCTGCCGCGGCATCATTGAAGCAACAGATGTGCTCTCCGCTGCGGTTTTGGTCCACATAGGCATGCTTCTGCTTCTTCCCGGCGCGGGCTTCCGCCATCTCGAATGCCTCGAGAATGGAGCAGGAGTTTTCCTTGCCACCGCCCAGATTGCAAACCTCGCCGCAGCGCGGAGCCTGCACGAATTCGTGCATGACGGCGGCGACGTCGCCCGAGTGGATGTTGTCGCGCACCTGCTTGCCCGGCGCCAGGGAAAAATCTCCCGCCAGATGACGCGGTCGTTTTGCCGGCGGATACGGTTCAGCAACAGCACCTGGTTCAAGCCTTGATTCAAGGCGTACGCCCAGCGGTTTCTGGACCGGAGCCTGACACGGGTTCTGACCGGGGAGGCTTCGATGTGGGGAAAGAAGGCAAGTGGATTCCCGTACTGGGCGTCGTAAACCACCGTCACCGAGTGCCCCTGCTCATGAAGGTTTCCGGCCAGCGGCGTGGTGAACCAGATGTCCCCCAACCGGGCGGTTTTTAAAATGGTCGATCCACATCATTGCGCCGATAATCCCCCCGGCTGAAGTATTTCTCCAGCCAGACGTACATGCAGATGAAGACGTAGCGGCTGCCCATCTCCTTGATCTTGAGCTTGGCCACGCCGGTGCGGCGGTTGCGCCAGGTGATGGGGACCACCGTCCAGCTGAATCCGCGCACAATGGCCTTGAGCGGCAATTCCACCGTGAGGTTGAAGTGCGGGGAAATGAGGGGTCGACACCCCTCGATCACCTGGCGGCGGTAGGCTTTGAAGGCGTTGGTGGTGTCGTTGAGCTTGATGCGGAACATGAGCTTCAGGAACGCGTTGGCCGTCCGGTTGATCATCAGCTTCACGAAGGGATAGCCCACCACCCCGCCCCCCTTGATGAACCGG
>JALOTU010000318.1 GCA_025457725.1 Verrucomicrobiota bacterium | reverse complement strand
CGTGCTCCAGCGTTGGGCCTACATTTCCTGCTTTGTGCAATGCATGCCCGGGCAGGAGGATTGGGCGTTCGAGCGCATCAAACGTTTCATGGCCAGCGGCGTCCCCAAATTCCAGATTCCCGGCGGGAAGGACGCGGTCGCCGTCGCCGATCTGCGCACCCCGGTCGAGTAGCCCATGGCCACGCGTCAACAACAGGTCCGGTTGCAGATCCACCAGCTGATGGATGCCTGCCTGTTCGCGCTGACCTTCTGGGTGGCGGTGCAGCTTCGGGGTCTCGATTGGGTGATGGAGTTCTTCCAGCTCGTGCCCCCGCCCCCGGAAGGCACGATCTTCTGGTATTTCCTCGTGCTGATCCCCCTCTCGCCACTGGTGCTGGAATGGCAGGGCTACTACAATCTGTCCCTCTCGGAAAGCCACTGGAACAAGGCCTGGGTGATCGTGCGCAGCTGTGCCATCATCACCGGCGCCCTGATTCTGCTTTCCTTCTTCTTCCAGATCAGTTTTGCGCGTCTCGTGGTCATCTGGTTCGGGCTGATCAGCGCCGTGGCCCTGTATGCCAAGGATGAACTGTTGCGCAAGCTGCTGGCCAACCGTTTCATGGCCAGTCATTACGGCAGACGCATCCTGTTGCTGGGCATGCCGGACGAGGTGGAGGAAATGAGGCGGCAGGTGGCGCGCCTGCCCATGGAAACCATCCAGGCGGTGGATGCCTGCAACGTGGTGGAGTCCTCCATGGAAGAATTGGCCGCCTGCCTGCATGAGTACTCGACCAACATCGTCATCATCAGCGGGCGTCATCTGCCCTTCGACAAGGTGGAGGAAACCATCCGGGTATGCGAACTGGAGGGGGTGGAGGTCTGGCTGATGGCGGACTTCATCCGCACCGAGTTCTCGCGCACCTCCTTCGCCACGCTTGGCGATCGGCCCTACCTGGTCTTCCGGGCCGCCCCGGAAGCCTCCTGGCAGAGCCTGGTCAAGCAGCTGATGGATTTCGTCGGCGCCCTGGTCCTGCTGGCCCTGCTGGCCCTGCCGATGACCGTCCTGGCCCTGCTCATCCGCTTCAATTCACCCGGCCCCGTCCTGTTCCGTCAAAAGCGCGCCGGGCTGAACGGGCGCCCCTTCACCATGCTCAAGTTCCGCACCATGGTGACCAACGCCGAGCAGTTGAAGCAGGAACTGGAGGCCCTGAATGAAATGAGCGGCCCGGTGTTCAAAATCACCCGGGACCCGCGCATCACCCCCATCGGCCGGTTCCTCCGGAAATACAGCCTCGACGAGCTTCCCCAGCTCTTCAATGTGCTGGTGGGCGACATGAGCCTGGTGGGACCCCGCCCGCTGCCCGTGGATGAGGTGGCGCGCTTTGACGACATGGCGCACCGTCGCCGCTTGAGTGTCCGACCCGGACTCACCTGCCTGTGGCAGGTCAGCGGCCGGAACGATGTCAAGGATTTCGAGGAATGGGTGCGGCTGGACCTCCAGTACATCGACAACTGGTCGCTCTGGCTGGACTTCAAGATTCTGCTGCTCACCATCCCCGCCGTCTTCAGTGGCACCGGGGCGAAGTAGGTGCCACCGCAAGCCAGACACGGAATCGTTGGGAATCGGATGCGGAACCAGAATCAGAGTAAGAATCAGGATCAGAATTCGAACAGGAAACTCAATACTGAACCTCTCCTCAGTTACAGAACATGAAAAAAGCTGGAAAACATCCAAGGTCCGCCCAAGCGCCGGTTTCGGTCATTACGGGGGCGGCCGGGTTTTTGGGATCCCACCTCACCGATCTGCTGCTCAAGCGGGGGCACCGGGTGATCGGCATCGACAATCTCGTCACTGGATCGGTGGACAACATCTCCCATCTGGCCGGCAACCGGAGTTTTCGCTTCATCGAGCAGGACGTGACCGAGTTTCTCTTCATCGACAGCCCGGTGGATTACGTCTGGCATTTTGCCTCCCCCGCAAGCCCGGTGGACTATCTGGAGCTGCCGATTCAGACGCTCAAGGTCGGATCCCTGGGGACGCACAAGGCGCTGGGCCTGGCCAAGGCCAAAGGCGCCCGGTTCCTGCTGGCCTCGACCTCGGAGGTCTACGGCGATCCCCTGGTGCATCCGCAACCGGAGGAATACTGGGGCAACGTGAACATCGTCGGACCGCGGGGCTGCTACGACGAGGCCAAACGGTTCGCCGAGGCCATCACGCTGGCCTATCACCGCGAGCACGGCGTGGCGACCCGGATCGTGCGCATCTTCAACACTTATGGTCCCCGCATGCGGTTGCATGACGGACGGGTGGTGCCGGCGTTTGTCAGCCAGGCCCTGAAGAACAAGCCCATCACCGTGTTCGGGAAAGGGCTGCAGACCCGCAGTTTCTGTTACGTGTCCGATCTGATCGAGGGGATCTACCGCCTGATGCTCGGCGACTACAGTTTGCCGGTGAACATCGGGAATCCTCGCGAGATGACCATGCTGGAGTTTGCCGAAGCCATCATCCGGGCAACGGGCTCCAGGAGCCGGATCGTGCACCGCCCGCTCCCGCAGGATGATCCCCGGCAGCGAAAGCCCGACATCACCAAGGCGCAGCAGCTGCTCCAGTGGAAGCCGGTAGTCCCCCTTCGGAAAGGCCTGTCGCAGACCATCGCTTACTTCCAGACCCGCATCTGAGGACCGCCCAACAAAAAAGGGCCGTCCGCCTCGCAGCGCACGGCCCTTCAGAATCTGAGGCGCCCTACTTTTTGCTTTCCTCCTTGATCACCGCCAGAAACTGCTTCATGGCCGGCGAGAGGACCTTGTTCTTCTTGTGAATGGCCGCCAGAGGACGGAACAGATCCACATCCTCGACCCGGACCTGCGCCAGCGTGCGCTTCTCGAGCTCCTGCGAAATGGTGCTGGAGGGAACAATCGCGATGCCCGCATCGATCTCCACCGCGCGCTTCACCGTTTCCACGTTGTCGAACTCCATCACATAATGCACCGAGGTGCTGGACTCGCGGAGAATCTTGTCGAGCGCCTTGCGCGTCGGAATGTCCTGCTCGAACCCGATGAAATTCTGGCCGGCCAGCGCCTTCACCTTGACGCTCTTGTTCTTGGCCAGGGGATGCTGCGGATGGCAGATCAGCACCATCGGATCCTTCTTGATCGGTATGACCTCCAATTTGGAGTCCCGCGCCGGATACGCCACCAGGCCGATATCCACCACGTTGCCCAACACATCCTCGCAAACCTGGTCGGAACGCTTGTACTCCACGTGAACATGCACCGTGGGATAGTCCTTCAGGAAGCGCTTGACGTGATGCGGCAGGTCGTGGAGCCCGATGCTGTAAATCGTCGCCACGCGAATGGTGCCCGAGATGATGTCCTTGATTTCCTGCAGGCGGCTGTGGAGCGATTCGTAAGTCTGGATAATCTGCTTGCTGTAATCGTACAGCACCTGTCCCTCCCGCGTGAGACGAAACTTCTTTTTGCTCCGCTCAATCAGCAGCGATTTGAATTGCCGTTCCAATGAACTGATCTGCTGGCTGACCGCGGACTGGGTAACCCCGTTGATGTGGGCCGCCTTGGTAAAGCTTTCCGTCTCGGCCAGATCGCAGAAGACTTTGAGACTTTCGATTTGCATAAGGCAACGGAATACACGGAAAGACGCCCCTCGTCAACAGTCCTTATTCGGATTGTTCATGGAATCAGTGTTCGCGATGAATCCGTGTTTTCGGGGTGGCGCTGGTTTTTAACCGGCCTGGGGATAGGGTGCCCTGGAGGTGGGTACGATTTGCCGGCTGGAAAGCCGGCGATACCTCCCGGATTAAGACGCGCTCTG
>JALOTU010000018.1 GCA_025457725.1 Verrucomicrobiota bacterium | reverse complement strand
GACGGTTGGCAGGTGCAATGCACGGGGCGCGACGCCGTCAAGGCCCGGCTTGTCGTGGCTTGTGTTGAGGGAGTGGCGAAGACCGGGAGCCGATGTTTGTCGCTTTCAATTCCGGCCGACACACAGGGATTTGAGTTTGTCACGGTTGGCCAGTTGGTGCAGCTCGACGCGACCAAAACGTATGAGGCGAGCGTCTGGGTGCGCTGGCCGGATGGACCCGACGCGCCGCCCGCCAACGCCAGCGCCACGAGCGGGCATCGGTCAGCCATCGTCTCCTTCTGGGCGCGGCATCGCGAGGGCACGGGCGACTTTGCCGGGCGCGACGAGTGGCTGTTCGACAATCAGTGGCACCAGCTCCGGTTTCGGTTCTGCGCGACGGACCCGGCCCAGCGCACGCTCGTTTACGTCTCGCTGCTCCCCAATCAGAAACCGGCCGCCACGACGGTGCTGGTGGATGATTTTGAACTTGCCGAGCTGACCGAACCTGTGGAAGCCGAATCCCGCGCCGGGGAACTCGTTGGCGATGCCGACTTCGCCAAACAATCTCCGGGCGCCATCGCACCGCCGTGGTATTTCGCCAACATGGGCGGCACGGGCATCTCGGCCAACATCATCGCGTCTGGCGAGCAGCGGTTTGTCACGCTGGCGATGGGCCCGGCCACCTCAAACTTTGAGTCGGCGCAACTCTGGCAGCATCTCGGGTTGCGCAGGGGCGCCCGTTACGAGGTGAGTTGCCGGATGCGCTGGGACAACTGCTCCGCCGCAGCCCCTGCGCCCATCATCAATTATGGCATTTACCACGAGGACACGCGCACGTGGTATGGTCCGGTGGATCAGGTGTTGGAAAAGACCGGCGAGTGGCGCACGTATCGTTTTTCCCACATCCCACCATTCACCGGCAGCTGGAAGCTTTACGTCCAGATCAACGGCTGGGGCAACTTCGGCAACGGAGTCACGGTTTCCGTGGACAACCTGTCCTGCCGCGCAGCCCACCCCGATAACCCATGAAACGAAGGAAAGGCCCCAAAGTGGTTGGCGAGGTTGCTTCAAGGACCCGCCTTGCCGTCCAATCCATTTCACCGAACCGCGTCGCATCAATCAACAAGTGCCGATGTGTGACTTGACCCTGCCACCCGCCATGAAGCCCTTACTCCCGCTCTTCGCCGCAATTCTCTGGGTCAGCGCCTTGTTGCTCCCCGGCGACGAAAGGCCCGCCAGGTCCGGCAACCCCATCTTCCCCGGCTGGTATGCCGATCCCGAGGGCGCCGTTTTTGGCGACCGGTTCTGGGTTTATCCCACCTACTCAGCGCCCTATGACCAACAGGTGTTCTTCGACGCGTTCTCCTCGCCGGACCTCATCACGTGGACCAAACACAGCCGCATTCTCGATACGAACGCGGTGACGTGGGCGCGCCGCGCCCTGTGGGCGCCGGCGGTCATCGAGAAGGGCGGACGCTACTTCCTCTTCTTCGGTGCGAACGACATCCAGAACGACCAGCAGCCCGGCGGCATTGGCGTGGCCGTGGCGGAGCGGCCTGAAGGTCCGTTCAAGGATTATCTCGGCAAGCCGCTGATTGACCGCTTCCACAACGGAGCGCAGCCGATTGACCAGTTCGTCTTCCGCGACCAGGACGGCCAGCACTACCTGATCTACGGCGGTTGGCGGCACTGCAACATCGCCCGGCTGCAGGACGATTTCCGCGGCTTCGACCCATTCCCCGACGGCACGGTGTTCAAGGAGATCACGCCCGAGGGCTATGTGGAAGGTCCGTTCATGTTCCGGCGCAGCGGCAAGTATTACTTCATGTGGTCCGAGGGCGGCTGGACCGGACCGGACTACTCGGTGGCCTACGCCATGGCCGATTCCCCACTCGGGCCGTTCAAGAGGATTGGAAAGATTCTGCAGCAAGACCCGCAAGTCGCCACGGGTGCGGGGCATCATTCCCTGATCAAATTGCCGGGGCAGGACGCCTACTACATCGTCTATCACCGCCGGCCGCTGGGGGAGACCGACGGCAACCATCGCGTCACCTGCATGGACCGGATGGAGTTCGACGAGCAAGGCTTCATCAAGCCGGTGAAGATCACAGTGGATGGAGTGGACAGGGTCAGCCTGAGAGCGCACCCTGAAAAGAGCCAGTCACAGTAACTGCCTCGCTGCTGCGGTTGGACGGGGTCGTTGACCGGGCCGTGACGCGGGCAGGTGGGAAGAACAAGAACCGACACGAATCAAGCAAACCGAATGCACATGAAAATACTCTGGTCCATCTGCACGCTCGCGCTGGCTTGGTGCAACAGCCACGCGACGGAAACCAACCGCCCCGCCAGCCGGCCGGTCAACCTGCTGTTCATCATGACAGACCAACAGCGCTGGGATGCCCTGAGCTGTGCGGGCAACCCGGCGATCAAGACCCCGAATCTTGACCGGCTCGCCCGGCAGGGTGCGCGGTTCACGAGCTTCTACTCCGCGTGTCCCGTTTGCGTGCCGGCGCGCACGGCCATGCTCACGGGGCACAGCATCGAATCCAATCACGTCCTCAGCAACGGGGACGAAAAGCGGACCGACGCCCCGCCGTTCCCGTCCTTCGATCAGATTCTCCTGCGCAACGGTTATCGCGGCGAGTATCACGGCAAGTTTCACAGTCCCTACCGGCTGGCCATGGATTACACGCAGCCCGTCCGCTGGCTCAACGGGAAGCAGGCCCCGCCCGGCTGCCAGGCGGAGATTTCCGAAAGTGAAGCCTATGTCCAGTTCATCGAGCGGAATGTGCCGGACCGCCCGCTTCAACCCGGCCAGTTGGCCATGCGGCAAGGCAATTACACCCCGATTCCACTCGACGAGAATTTTGGGAAGACTCCGAAGGGGAAGACTTCTCAAGCGGGCATGTATGGACGCCTGGAGATTCCCGCCGAGTTCAGCCGGACGGCGTTCACCGCCAAGGAAGGGATCGCCGCCCTGGAGCGGCTCAGGGACGGGCCGTTCACGCTCACGATTTCAATCGGTCCGCCGCATCCGCCCTTCGTGGTCTCCGAGCCGTATTACAGCCTGTATCCGCCCGGGGCCATTCCCGTTCCAGCCAGCATCAACGATCCCCGCACCAACTCGCCCTACCCCCCAAACAAGCGCGAGCGCGACGGCGCCTATCGCAACCCGGAGAATATCCGGCAGATGACATCCATCTACTACGGGATGGTCGCCGAGGTGGACCACTGGGTGGGCAACATTCTCCAGCGCCTCGACGAACTGGGCCTCGCGGACAACACGCTGGTGATTTTCACCAGTGACCACGGGGAGATGCTCGGCGACCACGGGATGAACAGCAAAAACATCTTCTACGAGGGCTCGGTGCACGTGCCGCTGCTCCTGCGGTTGCCCGGCGTCATCCCGGCCGGCACGGTCGTCCCGACGCCCAGCTCCCATCTCGATCTCTTTGCGACCATCCTCGATTACTGCGGCCAGAGGGAACACGCCTCGGAAGGCGAAAGCTTGCGACCCTTCATCGAGGGCAAGGAAAGCGGGGTGGGGCGGGTGGCGGTTTCGGAGTGGAACAGCCAGAGCGTGCCGGGCTTCATGATTTTTGACGGGCGATGGAAGTACCTGTGCGGCCAGACGGCGGACGCACCCTCGCTCGATGCCCTGTATGATCTGAAGAACGATCCGCAGGAACTGAACAATCTCATCGGCCGGAATCCTGACCGGGAGAAAGCCCGCGCTGAAGCCATGCGGATGAAGGGCCTGTTGGTGGATTGGCTGGCGCGCGTGAAATCGCCGCATCTGGAATCCGTCAGAGCTCGTCCGCTGTTCGGCCAGGCCCATTAGAACAGGATGACTGTATGATGATCGGCCATGACCACCCACAACACCGCACCGAGGCCAAGATCTTCTCGGTCTTTCGCATTGCTTGGGCGGCGACATATTTGGTTTGGTCCGGGCTGGCGGCAGCGCACCTGCAGGCCGCTGAACTTGAGGCGGAAGTCAGACACGCGCGGCCTCCCAATGTCATTGTGCTGCTCGTGGACGATCAGGGCTATGGCGATTTGTCCTGCCACGGCAACCCGGTTCTCAAGACGCCACATCTGGATCGGCTGCACGATGAATCGGTGCGACTCACCGATTTCCATGTGAATCCCTTTTGCGCGCCCACGCGGGCTGCGCTGCTGACGGGAAGGGTTTCCGACCGCGTCGGCGTCCGCCGCACGTTGAACATGCGAAACTATCTGCGCGCCGGCGAATGCACCCTGGGAGAAATCTTTCAGACCAACGGTTACCGCACCGCGCTCGTCGGCAAGTGGCATCTGGGACACAATTATCCCTACCGCCCGATGGATCGCGGGTTTGAGGAGTGGTTCGGCATCGGGGATTGCGGGCTGGCCGCCACCAGTGATTACTGGGGCAACGACCGGTTTGACGATCATTACCTGCACAACGGCGATTGGGAGGCTGAGCCCGGGTTCAACACGGATGTTTTCTTTGATCGCGCGATGGAATTCATGCGCCAGAAGGACGAACGTCCGTTTCTTCTCTACCTGGCGACGAACGTGCCGCATTTTCCTTGGAACGTCCGCCCGGAGTGGCTGGAGGCATTTTCGGGAAACGAATGGCCGACAGATCTGGACAAGTTTTATGCGTCCATCACCCGGGTGGATTGGAATGTCGGCCGACTGCTGAAGTTTCTTGAGGAACAAGGCCTCGCGCAAAACACCATTGTGGTCTTTGCCACCGACAATGGCACGGCGCATCCCGAGAACATTTACAACGCCGGGATGCGCGGGACGAAGGGTTCGGTTTATGAGGGTGGACATCGCGTGCCGTGCTTTGTTCGTTGGCCGGAAGGCAAATTGGGCCCCCCGCGCGACATCAGTGAACTCGCCGCTCATTTTGATTTGCTGCCGACACTCGCGGAATTGGCGGGGATCAAACTCCCGGCGACCTTGGAGCTCGACGGGCAAAGCCTCGTGCCGTTGCTCAGGCAAACCGGCCAAACCTGGCGGCATCGGCCGTGGGTGTTGCACAGCCAGAACAACGAGGAGACGCCGGTGAAATGGAAGAACAGCGTGGTGCTGGATTCGCACTGGAGGTTGATCAACGGGCGGGAACTTTACCACCTGGAAATCGATCCGGCGCAGAAGCGGAACCTCGCGGCGAGCCACACCGATGTGGTGGCAAGACTGCGCGAAGTGTATGAAGCGAACTGGGAAGCCTGCGGCCTGGGCGAGTTTCAGCCGTTTGAAAGACCGCTGCTCGGCACCACGAACCAGCCGGTGCTGGAGCTCGGCGCGGACGCCTGGATACTGGATCCCCCGCAAAAGCAGCTTTGGTGGCAGGGCGTGGTGGCCAGGGGAGAGGCAGTCCATGGTTTCTGGCCCATCGCGGCTGAAGCCCCCGGTGATTACCATGTCGAAGTGCGCCGCTGGCCGGCGCTTTTGAACGTGCCCCTCACCGGTGTTCCTCCCGCGCATGTTCCACCCAAAGATCTTGTCGAGGAGGAAATGTGGCGGATGCCCGCCTATCAGCCGTTGCCGGTGGCCGCCGTCTGCCTGGAGATCAACGGACGAAGCTATACCAACGCGGTCGCCGCCAATGCCGCCATGGTTCCTTTTGAGGTCCTATTGGAGGGCGGCCCTGCGACCGTCCGCGCCACGCTGCTCGACCAGCACCAAAAAGCGATCGCCGGTGCCTATTACGTGGATATTCACCGGCGGGCGAAGTGATCTCCGACTCATCCCCAACGCCCAGGGGAATCTGTTGGAAGGCGCCCGGATCACTTGGGCTCCCGATTCGCGGCATTCGCCCACCCACGTAACTCCGAAATCGCCTCCAGCAGCACGCCGGCAGAGCCCCGGAAATGCCCTGACCCCTTGGGGGCATTGTCCATCGACCACCACTCGTAAAAACCCTCGTGCCGGATCACCCGTTCCAGCATGGGCGCCAGTTCTTGATAAGCTTCTGCGACGTATCCGTGTCGAGCCAGTTGGCAAACCACGCGGGCTCCGAACCAGGTCCAGTCGCCGCCGTTCTGATACGAGTAGGGCCGCATCGACGGATTCTTAAATGACCCTTCGGGGTAAGGTGGATACAGGGTCAGGCCAATGGTTGCCGCGCCGGCCAGGCGCATGTTCGCCCGCATTTGCCCGTAGGAGACAAGGATCTCATTCGGTGTCAACAGGTCCGCCTCCATGGCCACCGCGGTTCCTCCGTGATAGAACACCTTCCGCTCATCGAACGACGCCGGGAAGGGCGAACCCTCAAGATAAATGTGCGGAATGAATTTGAGGCTTGCGTCATCCCACAAATGCCTGCGAACCGCGAGCCGAAGGCGCGCGTGGTGATCTTCCCACTTGGCCTTCAACTCGGCCCGCCCGTCGGTGGCAGTTCTTGAAAAATCGGCGATGGCCACCAGGAGGAGTGCGTTGTCGTAGATGTCGATAGCGCGATGGCTGTTTTCATCCAGCTCGACCCCCCAGGCATGTTCCGGCTGCACGTCGCCCCAATCAGCGGTCGTCGCACCCCAAACCAGCCCGTAGCGCTCCGAGAAGCGATGGTTCAACGGATAATCGAGCGCCATGTCAAGGCGTTCCCGGACGGACCGGCCCTGGATTGCCTCGTCAAGAACCGAGACATCTCCGGTCTTCCGGATGTAGCGGCAAACCGCCTGCACCAGGGAGCTTTCCTGGTCGGTTTCAACCGTGTTCTTGTGCGCCCGATACAGGGGTTGGGTCGGGCTGTCTCGGTAGGCGTAGCCGGCGCCGGCCTTGTCTTTCGGCACATAACCATCAACGATATCTCCGTCCTGGCCCTGGAAATGGAGGAAGATCAGGAGGGCGTCACGAACCGACTGCCGGGGGGCGACATCGAGCAAAGGCACGATGAACGTGTTCAGGTCGCGGATCCAGACCTCCTGATAACCGCTCCCGGCATTCATCCCCGACTTCAAGAGCTGCTGTCCCCGGCGCACCACTTCGTCCATGCGCTCATCCTGCAGGATTCGCCGGGCCAACTGGCCATCTCCGGTTTCTGACGGTGCCGGGCCGGCTTCGGCTGCCCGCATCCCCAATGGACAGGGAAGGCTGCAGGCCCAGAGAACCAATGTGCATGCGATGCCTTTGATCATGATCGAGCGGGAGTCTTTCTTCAAAAGCGCTTCGGAGGCCAGCATAATTACCTGCTGCCGGGGCGTGCATGCCGTTGTGCGGGCGAGTGCAGGCTGGGCTGGGGCCCGTGCGCCGCACAACGCCGACCCCAGCCCGCACTGCGTCAATGGATTACGCCCTTGCGCCACAACGCCTTGCCACCCCCTGTAGCGAACCATACCATAGCTTCATGGCCATGAAGCGTTCCGGAATGCCCCCCCGTCGAAGTGTGATCGTTCGCAGGAAGCTCCGCAGCAACCCACCGCAGGTGGCCATCATGGTTCCAACGTGGAACCACTATGGGCGGGGGATTGTCGAGGGCATCTGGCAGTATGCGCAACAGCATGGCCCATGGCTCCTTGACCTGCAGCCCGCTGAACCCGACAAGAGCACGCGCGTGCCGGAAGGCTGGCACGGGGATGGGATCATCGCTTTGATCCATTCCGAAAAACTTGCGGACAAGCTCGCACGCTTCAAGGTCCCGGTCGTCAACGTTTCGGGAACGGGGCTGCGCCACGCTCGATTTCCCTGCGTCACCAGCAATCCCGACGCGGTGGTGGCCATGGCGGTGGCTCATTTGCGCGAGAAAGGCTTCAGGAACATCGCTTTTTGCGGCGAGCCGGAAGCGCATTTTACCAATTTCTGGACCGAGGCCTTCGTTCGCGTGCGAGAGGCCGAGGGAGAAACTCCGTTGGTCTATCGCCCGGTCAAGGCGATGCGATCCGACCGTGATATGGAGACGCTTCGACAGGATCGGCAGCGGTGGCTCACGGAGCTGCCGAAGCCGGTCGGTGTGGTGGGATGGGATACCAACATGTGCCGACATCTCGCCATCGCCTGCTCGTTGGCTGCCATCGACGTGCCCGCGCAGGTTGCTTTGGTCAGTCTTGAGACCGAGGATCTCCTGGGCCGCACAGTCCATCCTCCGATCAGCGGGGTGGATATTCCGGTGGAACGAATCGGGATTGAAGCCGCCCGCCAGCTGGATCTGCTGCTGCTCGGTGAGCGTCCGACCCCCACAAGAGTTCTTCTGGATCCGCTTGGAGTGACCACCAGGCAATCCAGCGATGTGGTGGCCTGCGACGATCCCCGCGTTCGCCAGGCCTTGTCCTTCATTCGGAACCATGCTGATACGGGGATCGGCGTGGCGGATGTTCTGCGGGCGGTGCCGATGGCGCGGCGCAGCCTGGAACGCCGGTTTGCCCAATTGCTGGGGTACAGCCCGGCTGAAGCCATTCGTGCAACGAAGGTCGAGAGGGTTCGCCAATTGTTGTTAACCACCGAAATTCCGATTCCGCAGATTGCGGAGGTTTGTGGCTTCAACTATGTCGAGCACATGATCCCTGTTTTCAAGAAATATTGCGGAAGAACACCTGCGCAGTACCGGAAACATGCCCGACGGAGTGCCTGACGCCCGCTCCGACGGGGTGCGGTACGCGGGATTTGGCGGGGGCGCATATTATTAATAAATATACGCAGAACAGCTCTTTGTGAGAGTGTCCACACTGGCTATCTTCAACCTGTCTCCAGCGACGCCAAACGCTGGATAGACCATCATTCCATGGATTTCGGAATCATTAACTGGGGAGTGCTGATCGCCGTGGTGGTGGGAACCACCTGGGCGGGCCATGTGCTCTCCGGAAAGGGAAAAGGTCTGGAAGGGTTCTTCCGCGGGGGCGACGGATTGCCGTGGTGGGCAGTATCGGCCTCGATCATGGCTTCGCAAATCAGCGCCGTGACCATCATTGCACTGCCGGGGGCGATCTTTCGAGACGGGGGCAACCTGCTGTTCATGCAGGGAACCCTGATCGGCTTTGTGATCGCGAAATTCCTGATGGTGTTCCTGTTCGTGAAGCCGTTCTACGAGAAGAAGATCTACAGCCCCTACGAATTCATTGAGGACCGACTGGGGGCCCGCGCGTCGCAGCTCTCCCGTGGATTGTTCCTGGTCAGCGCGATTCTCGGTCACGGCATCCGCTTGCTGACGGTTGCGCTGGTGCTCAGTGTTGTCGTGGGCATCCCGATTGGCCAGTCGGTGCTTGTCATCGGCATTTTTGCGGTGCTCTGGACCATCATCGGGGGCGTGACCACCGTCATCTGGACCGACTTTATCCTGTTCCTGGTGATCTTGGGGGGTGCGATTTTTTCGCTGGTCTTCATTTTTGGTGAGTTGCCGTTTGGACTGGGAGAAGCGCTGGCCCAGCTGGACGCCGCGGCAAAGTTGAAGCTGATCGATGTTTCGCTGGATCCGGCGAGGACTTGGACCCTCTGGACCTGTGTGCTCTGCTTCACCATCTTTGAGCTGGCGCAGAACTCGGTGGACCACGTGATCACCCAGCGCATGTTGTGCTGCCGGAACTACAAGGAAGCCCGCAAGGCGGTGCTCGGGTCGCTGGGCATCGTGGTCTTCAGTTCATTGATGGCAGCGGTCGGGTTGGGGATCTGGCTGTTCTATCAGCACGTGCCCCTGAATGCTGAGCAGACCGCCTTCCTCGCCGAACAGCCGAGCCGGGCCTATCCGTTCTTTGTGGTTCATCAGCTGCCCGTGGGAATCAGCGGGCTGATCGTTGCGAGCATCTTCGCGGCGGGCATCTCGACCTTGGACTCGGCCCTGGCGGCGCTTTCAGAAACCTGCGTCAACGGCTACTATCGCAAATGGATCAACCCCGCAGCCTCGGAACAGCGCGTCCTGACAGTGTCACGCATCTCGGTTGTCGCCTGGGGAATCCTCCTGAGTGTCCTGGCTTACCTGGCGGGAAAGCTTGTGCAGAACGAAGGACTCCTGAACTTGGCCTACAAAACGCCGGTGGTCACGTATGGGCCGATGCTGATGATTGGAATTCTGGCGCTTTTGAGGCGTGGGAGCTTCGCGGCCCTGGGGCTCGCCTCTGCCGCAGCGGTGGCCACCTCGGTCGTGTTGCTGGTCTTGAAGGCGAGGGGAGTCGTTGGCTTCGACCAGTTCTGGATCTACCCCATCACATGCGTGGTCTTTGCGCTGGTTGTTTTCGCCGTGTCGTTGATTTGCCCTGACGCTGCGGGAGATGGGGGACCCATCCGCTCCAAGCGGGAGTCTCCCCCTGGAGAAGGCTCTTCCACCGCCGACAACCTGCGAGGGGAGCAGGTCGCAAGAGCCAAGGGCTTGGGAGCATGATGCACGCGCCATGGAGTGGAAACGGCAATGCAGCGGATGGAATTCTCTATGAAAGGAATTGAACACAATTACTCCTTCGTCGTTGTCGGCGGCGGTTTGGCCGGTATCTGTGCGGCCGTCACTGCCGCGCGCCAAGGGGTGAAGACCGCGCTGGTGCAAGACCGGCCGGTCCTGGGCGGCAACGCCAGCACGGAGATCCGAGTGCCTCCGGTGGGCGCCACGCAGTGCAATTTCGCCTACTCGCGCGAAACCGGGCTGATCGAGGAACTCTTCCTGAACAACCTCCGTCGCAATCCCACCTGGTGCCCGGAAGGATGGAACCTGGAACTCGAGACCCTGGTTCGCAATGAACCCAACCTCGACCTGTTCCTGAACTGCGCCGTCTGTGAGGTGGTCGCAGCCCCGCCGGGGGATGGGGCGAAGGATTCGACAAGCCGGAGCGTCTCCGCGGTCAAGGCGTACTGCACCCTGGCGGAAACATGGCACGTCTTTCATGCGCCCTGCTTTGCCGATTGTTCCGGGGATGGCGTTGTCGGTGCGCTGGCTGGCGCGGTGTTCCGCATGGGCGTGGAGGCGCGTTCGGAATTCAACGAATCCATGTGCCCCGACCAGCCGACGAGCGATACGATGGGCCTGAGCCTGCACATGCACGCGCGCGATGCCGGACGCCCGATGCCATTCGTGAAGCCTGCCTGGGTGAACATGGAGCTGAACGCGCAGGACTTCGGTCCCTACCGGCCGGTGTGCGACAATTTCTTTCCGGATACCGGCGGGTTCTGGTGGCTGGAATGGGGCGGAGAACTGGACCCGGTGCATGACACCCTCAAGATCAAGGACGAGATCCAGCGCATTACATTGGCGACCTGGGACTACTTGAAGAACCGCTCCCGGCTCGCGGAAAAGCTCACGACGTATGAACTGGACTGGATGGGTGCCGTCCCGGGCAAGCGGGAGTCACGCCGTTTTGAGGGCGACCACATTCTCACCATGGTGGAAATCGATGAGCAGGTTCACTTTGACGATGCGGTTGCGTATGGCGGCTGGGGCTTTGACCACCATCCACCGGGCGGATTTCATGACAAGGTGAACCCCAGCACCCACCGCTATCTTCGCGGCCCCCACAATGTCCCGTTGCGCTGCCTCTATTCCCGCAACATCAGGAACCTCTTTCTCGCGGGCCGCAACATCAGCGTCAGCCACTACGCCCTTTCGAGTACGCGGGTGATGCTCACCTGCGCCCAGATCGGGGAAGCGGTCGGCATGGCGGCCGCGCACGCGGCGCGGCTGGGGTGCGAACCGCGGGACCTGGTCGCAGCGGCGCGCATCTCTGACGTCCAGCGTGATTTGTTGAAAGCGGATCACCACATCCATGATCTGACCGCGACACTGCCATTGGACATCGCGCCGGAAGCGCGGGTGTCCGCATCCTCCGTGTTCCCGGGCCACGACAAGGCGCAAAGCTGGGGGACGGAACCACTCACCTCGTCGCGCATGCAGCTGCTGCCGATTCTGACGGAGCGTGTGGAATCCGTGCAGTTGCGGCTCGACGCCAGCGCGGCCACGCAAGTCTCCTACCGTTTCATGCAGGGGCCCGCCAACGGATCCACCTACCCTGATACGGAGATCATGACGGGAAAGGTTGATTTGCAGCCGGGAGTCGATCAATGGATTACGCTCCCGCTGGCGTGCGAGATCGCACAGCCCGGTTGGCACTTCCTGATCCTGGAGGCGAACCCGCTGGTCCGACTCCATGTCACGGAAGCCCCCCCTGGCCTGCTGCGCTACTACCCGCGCCCGGAGGACCCCATCCGGCCCAATCCATTTTCAAGCTGGACGCTGCGCTCGCTGCCAATCGGTCAGAATCGGGCCACGGACGCGGATGGGGCTGAAGTTCTGTCGCCGGAATGGAATGAGCATGCCCAGCGCGCCCGAAACCTCAGCAGCTTTCTGGGGTTCTCATACGTGTGCCGTCCGTCTCCCGTGCAACCGGTTTACGAACCCGCCACGGTCGTCAACCCTTACAGTCGTCCAACAAACCAGCCGAACCTTTGGGTGTCGGCATCCACATCCTTCGCCAAACCGGAATGGCTGGAGCTGACGTGGAAGACCCCGCGCGACATCACGAGTGTCCAGGTGCTCTTTGATTCCGCTCTCCATTTCCATTTCTGGCAGAGCTGGCAGGGATATGCCGTCGACGCGATTCCCTCGATTGCCAAGCACTACCGGATCGTCGCAAAGCTTAAGGATGGCTCCGAGGTGGTCGTGGCCGAGGTTGCAAACAATTTCCATCGCAATCGTGTCCACAACTGCGACCTGACTGGCGTGGTTCAAATCCGGCTTGAGTGTCGGTCGACCAATGGCGTTGACCGCGCGCAGGTCTATGCGGTGCGGGTCTTTGAGCATCGAGCCCCCAACAAGCAGAAATGAAGCGGAATCTCTCCCGTCATTCTGTCCCTGCCACAACGCGGATCGTTTTCGTGGGTTTCGTCGCGTGCCTTGCTTCTGCGACTGCGCTCTGCGCCACCCAGATCCACCTGGCGCCGCCGCCGTTGGGAGATGACGCCAATCCCGGCACGGCCGCGCAGCCCGTGGCAACGCCGCAGGGCGCGCAGGAGCGGGTCCGGTCGCTGATCCAGGCC
>JALOTU010000317.1 GCA_025457725.1 Verrucomicrobiota bacterium | reverse complement strand
CAGCAACCTGCGTCAAACAATTGGGCTGGCCTTCTTCGAATCGAGCGTCGTTGTCGGTTGAAGGGTTCTGCGCCCCCGGAGGATGGCGCGGTCCGCAGAGACGGAGCGCGCTTTCAGGCTGCTTCTTCCGATCGCCGCACAACCGGAGCTTCCGGGACAGAGGGGATGGCCGGCTGATTGGCCGCCGGCGGCTGGGGACAAGCCGGTGCCTCCGCGCCCAGTTTGGTGAAGGAGTGTTCCCGTGCGAGCGCATCCAGCAACGCGGTGCAGCGGCTTTGGAGTTCCCGACCTTGTCTCCGGAGAAACCAGACCAACAGCGGCAAGGTCAGCAGGCTGAGTCCGCTCCACGGCCGCCATGGAGCCAACAGGCCGATGAGCAGAAGCTCGATGGCGAGCAGGGACCAGAACAACAGGTGTGAAGGCAGGGACCATCGGGGCCGAAGTTTGCAGCGCAGCATGCTCCGTCCTTTCGGGTGCGGCTCCGTGGCGGTCGTGATCCGTACACTGCACCACCGGCTGCCGTACACCTCCACGTCAAAATCACTCCAGCCCAGGTCCGATTTGTTCGGCCAGTGTTGCTCGTCGAGCCGGCGGATCATGTCGTTCACGAACGCCAACCGGTCCACCCGGGACTTCGCCCAATATGAGACTTCGCCGAGATTGCCCCGGCCTCCCAGCAGCGCCAGGGAATCCAGTGATTCTCCAGTGCGATGCGCCCGCGCCGGCAGGGTGAACCGGCCTTGATGCCGCGCCCAACCGCGCACCACCGGCTGCAGCAGGAACAGCAGGGCAACCAGCGGACGCGACCACCAGAGCCGCCGGGTGGCGGGAAGGGACGCCTGTGTGCCGGCCAGGATGCAAAGCGTCAATGGCAACAAAAGCGCCGCAACCGCGAGCGGAAAGAGTCCACGCCAGTTCGCGGACAGCACGAACAGGGGCGCCACCGAGAGCACATAGTACTCAAGTGTCGTGGTCAACATCAGCGCGCCGGCGGGTTCCGACCGGTAGAGGGTCTGAAACCAGCCGCCGCCAAAACGGCCACGGTAAATGATCGAGGGCCGCATCAGGACACCCAGTTTTGAGGTGCTGTAGATCTTCCCCCGCCACACGCTCCCCCCGAAGGTGTTGAAGTATTCCGGGTGTTTGCGCACCAGCAGGGCCTCCGCCACGCCATAACCATCCTGCTGTTTGAGGTAGGCCAGCACGGTCGATCGCCGATAGTGCCAGACGAAGGCGGCCGGATTGAATCCAATCTTGAACCCGGCCTGCTGCAGTCGCCAGCAAAGATCCACATCATCACCGGCCAGCGTGAACTGAGGGTCGAATCCACCGACGGCGTCGAGCGCCGATTTGAAGAAAGCCATGTTGCAACCGGGAATGTGTTCCGCCTCACGATCATTGAGCATCACGTGTGCGGGCCCGCCCGGGGACGCCATGACCGCGGCAGCCACCGCCGAATCTTCCGGTGGCAAGAGGTTCGGCCCCCCCATGCCCATGAAGCCGCCTTCCAAAAGTGCGCCCACCAGATAGTGCAGCCAGTCCTCGTCGGCGCGGCAATCCGCGTCGGTAAAGGCGACGATTTCCCCCTGGGCGGCCGCGATGCCGGTGTTGCGCGCCACGGACAGTCCGGCATTTTCGGCATGGCGGATCACCCTCAGATGCGGGAACGCGCTCGTCCCATCCCGACGCGGTTGCACCAGCTGAACGCGCTCGTCCCATCCCGACGCGGTTGCACCAGCTTTTGAGTTTCGTCCGTGGACCCGTCATCCACGAGAATCACCTCGTAATCCGGATAGTTCTGTCGTTCGAGCGATTCGAGGCAGGATCTCAACGTCCGCGCGCCATTGTAACTGGCCACCACCACCGACACCCTGGGGACACGGCCCAGATCAAAGTAGGGCGCTTGCTGAAAGGCTCGCTCCACGGCGGCAAATGCGGGGCGGGGAACTCGATTGGTCGTGGTCAGTCCCATTTTCCAGTCCTCGACCAACCGTCCATCGCGAAACCATTCGTCGGTGAAGCTGAACACCACCGTGCCGGCCAGTCCGGCGCGGAAGGCCAGTTCGATGGACCAGCTGAGAATCTCGGCCTGGCGATCCTCGCCTTCACGAAGGGAATCAATCCCGAATTCGCCAAGAACCAGCGGCCGGGTGTCGGCGATCATCTGCAATCGAGTCAGGTAGTTGCTGAAAGGTTGCCGGCTGTGCAGGTAGATGTTGAAGCAGGCGAAGTCCATTTCCTGGGGGCGGAGAAACTCGGTGGGCGGGTAATTGGCAAAGGTGCAGAGGCATCCCGGGTCGATCCGCCGGGCCGCCAGCACCAACTCGTCCAGAAACCGCTCCACCTTCTGCGCGCCGCTCCAGCGCACCACGTCCGGCGCGATCTCGTTAGCAATGCAGAACGCGAACACCGCGGGATGTTGACCACAGGCCGACACGGCCTTCTGCACCGCCTCCACCGCGCCGGCCCTCTGCTCGCTGGAGTTCAGAAAGCACAGGTGATGACTCCAGGGAATCCCGACCAGAAATCGCAACCCTTCGCCCTCGGCCAGGTCCAGCATCCATCGCGGCGGCACATTGTAAACCCGGACCACATTGGCCCCCAGCTGCCGGAGCTGCTTGAAATCCGCCAGGGTCTGCTCCGGGGAAAGGAAAGGCTGGCCGCTGGCATGGGGCGCAAAGGGTCCGTAGGCGGCGCCTTTCACATGGAACTTGGCGTCTCCCAGGCGGAAGAATTTGCCGTCCACAGTCACCCGCAGCCGGCTGGACCCTTGAACCGTCATGGCAGTTGGACGTTGCAGCCCGGAGGTTTAATCAGAAAGTTAACGCAGGGCAAGAAAGGGCCGGAAATCCACAGTGGATCCTTGGATTGCGCGGAGAAGCGCAGAGCAGGGCTCAAGCATTCCTGGTTGTCCAGGGCGGGCGTTGCCGCATAGCCTGCCCTCCGCATGCAACGCTCCGCTGCCGTCGAGAGACACGCCGAACTGACCGCCGAACTGCGTCGGCACGATCACGCCTATTACTTGGAGGCGAAGCCGCGCATCAGCGATCACGATTACGACCGGCTCTACCACGAACTCCTGGACCTGGAAAAGCAGTTTCCCGAACTCGTCACGCCGGATTCGCCCAGCCAGCGCGTGGGCGGGGCGCCGTTGAAGGAATTCCAGCAGGTGCAGCATGCCCTGCCGATGCTCAGCCTGGAAAACACCTACTCCCGGGACGAAGTCAAAGCCTTTGTGACGCGCCTGCAGAAACTGTTACCCGGTGAGAAGCTGGAATTTGTCGTCGAACCGAAGGTGGACGGGGTGGCTGTCAGCCTGCGCTATGAGCATGGCGTGCTTACCCTGGGGGCAACGCGGGGAGACGGCACCACCGGCGATGACATCACCGCCAACATCCGAACCATCCGCAGCCTGCCGCTCAGGCTGGTGGCGGCGGACGCAGATCCGCGGGCTGACGGCAGTCGCGGGGGCGTCCGCACTGTTGCCAGCGTGCCCAAGGTTCTGGAGGTGCGCGGGGAGGTGTTTATGAGCAGGAAAGGATTCCTGCGGCTCAACGCGGAGCGGGCCGCCGCCGGGGAGGAGCTTTACGCCAACGCACGCAACACGACGGCTGGATCCCTCAAACAACTGGATCCGGCACTCGTCGCCAAACGTCCGCTGGAGGTCATGATCTACGGGACAGGACGGGTGGAGACGGACGATGACTCGCCGCCCCTGCGACACCACGAAACCCTGCAGTGGCTCAGGGCGCTCGGGTTCAGAACCGCCGACCGCACCTGGCTGTGTCAATCGGCCGAGGAGTTGATCGCCGCGATCGACGAATTGGACCAGGTGCGACGCGGATTTGCCTACGACACGGACGGCGCGGTGATCAAGTTGAACGATTTTGCGCAACGGGAAAGGGCGGGGCACACCGCCAAGGCCCCCCGCTGGGCCATGGCTTACAAATACGCCGCCGAACAGGCGCGGACCCGGCTCAAGGCCATCACCATCCAGGTGGGCCGCACCGGCGCACTCACGCCTGTGGCCGAACTGGAGCCGGTGCTTCTGGCCGGCAGCACGATTGCCCGCGCCACGCTGCACAACGAGGAAGACATGCGACGCAAGGACATCCGCCTGGGCGATTGCGTGATGATCGAGAAGGCGGGCGAGGTGATTCCCGCGGTGGTGGGCGTGGTCAAGGAGCAGCGCACCGGCAAGGAACAGGCATTCCGCTTTCCCGCGACCTGTCCCGAATGCGGATCCAAAGTGACACGGTCCGGCACAAATGCAGCCGCCGGCCTGGAGCCGCAGGAGTCGGACGGGGCCGAGGAGGACAATGTGGTCTGGCGCTGTCCGAATCCGGATTGTCCGGCGCAGGTGCGCGGGCGCATCGAGCATTGGTGCTCGCGCGGGGCGATGGACATCGAGGGCGGGGGCGAGGTCCTGGCGGCACAATTGGTCAGAAGCGGCCTGGTGTTGGACGTTGCCGATCTGTACAAGCTGTCCGTGCCGGAAGTCGCGGCATTGGAGCGGATGGGGGAGAAATCCGCCCAGAACTTCATCGCGGGGATTGAAGCCAGCAAGCGTCAGGACCTGTGGCGGCTGGTCTTCGGGCTAGGCATCCTGCACGTGGGTGCCGGGGTGGCCAAGGCCCTGGGGCGCGCGTTTCCATCGCTCGACGAATTGCGTGCCGCCAGCGTGGATCAACTGGCGGCGGTACGGGATGTGGGTGCGGTGATCGCGCGGAGCACGTTTCAGTGGTTCAACGACGGTCGCAACAGGGCGCTGATCGAGCGATTGCGGAAGGCGGAGCTCAACTTTCAATCCGCCCTCTATCATCCGCAGTCCGCCGCAGGTCCGCTCAGCGGGCTCACCTTCGTGCTCACCGGAACGTTGCCCAGCCTTACCCGCGACGAGGCGGCAACCCGCATCGAGGCAGCGGGCGCGAAAGTGAGCGGCAGTGTCAGCAAGAAAACCAGCTACGTGGTGGCCGGGGACGAGGCCGGATCCAAGCTGGAGAAAGCCAGGAAACTCGGGGTGAAGGTCATCGATGAAGCAGAGATGCTGCGCCTCCTGGCAAACCCGCAAACTGCCGCAGGTACTTCAAAGTGACGGTGAAATCCTTGGGAGGAGGCGCGATGATTTCCAGGTCCGCACCGGTGACCGGGTGGACCAGATGGAGCGCTTCCAGGTGGAGCGCCGGTCGACCAAGGAGCGGACGTTCAGGCTGGCCTTTCTTGGGCACATAGTCGCGCTTCAGCTGGGAAAGAAGGATGCCCGCGCCCCCACGATCCGGATCGGCCACCAGGGGCCACCGGGCATGGCGCAGGTGCGCCGTGATTTGTCCGGGATGCCCCGGAAACGGCAGGCACCGCAGGAGGGTGTGGTCTCGAAAGCGCTCCAATACCTGGCAGCGGGTGCGGTCGCAGGTGTCCGGGCCGTTCCGAATGCGGGGCCAGTTTGGCGTTGAGCTCGAACTCCTGCTGCGGGGGGCGACCCCGGACCAAGGCCAGATGCTGCTGCTGCGCCTGGCCGGAGCTCAGGATGTCGGTCAACGTCGCTCGCACTTCCCGGCTGCGGGCCAACACCAACACCCCACTGGTTTGCGCATCGGGACGATGGACCGGCATCAGATAACCCAGCTCCATCGCCATCACCCAAGGCTTTTGGTCGGTGATGGCCTGGTGCAGCAGGGGCAGCAGCGCCGACGGTTCCGGCTGGCCGGCGTCCAGGGACACCG
>JALOTU010000316.1 GCA_025457725.1 Verrucomicrobiota bacterium | reverse complement strand
TCCGGCCTGGACCCGATCGGCTGTCGCGAGGTGAAGGACCTGATCACGGCGCTGGCGCGCCGCGGCAAGACGGTCATCCTCAGCAGCCACCTGCTGGCGGATGTCGAGGATGTCTGCGATCGCGCGGTGATCTACTACGGCGGCAGGGTGCAGGCGATGGGCACGCTCAAGGAACTGCTGGCCAAGCCGGATTCCGTCCGCATCACCACGCCGGCGCTTTCACGCGATACCATGGAGCGGGTGCTGGAATTGATCCGCAAGGATGTGGCGGCGGACAAGGTGCGCGTGGATACGCCCAGCCAGAATCTCGAAAGCTACTTCCTCGGCGTGGTGGAACGGGCGCGCCAGGCGGCGGCGGAGACTTCCGGCGCCACGTCCGGCGCCCGGGTGGCGGCCTACCTGCGCAGCGATCAGGCGGAGGTGGCTCGATCGGAAAGACTGCTCGAGCGTCTCGCCGCGCCCCAGCCCCAGCCGGCCGGCCAGCCCCCAGCGCCCGCGCCGACTGAACCCAAGGTGGATGACTCGAAGCTGGAATCGCTCACCCGACAGAAGCCCGCGCCGTCGGCCCCCGCACCCAAGCCGGCTTCCCAGCCGACGCCCGAGCAGATGTCCAAAGCCAACGAGAAACTCGCCGCGCTCACCCGGCCCAAGGATGCCGGCCGGGATCCCAAGCCCTGATTCCCGGCCATGCAATCCATCATCACCATCGCCCTCCTGACCTGGCGCGCCGCGTTCCGCTTCCGCCTGTTCATCGTGGTGGCTATTCTTCTGGTGGTGTCGGTGGTTGGGTTGCCCATTCTGATCAAGGACGACGGCACCGCGCGCGGGTTCACCCAGATCCTGCTGACCTACACGCTGAGCGTCATCACGGCGTTGCTGGGCCTTTCCACCCTGTGGCTGGCCTGCGGTACGCTGGCGCGGGACATCGAGGAGTGCCAGATGCAGATGGTGGTGGTGAAGCCGGTGCGACGCTGGCAGATCTGGCTGGGCAAATGGCTGGGCATCGTCTCCTTGAACGCCGCCCTGCTGGCGCTCTCCGGCGCCTGCGTGTTCGCGCTGCTGCAATGGCGCGCGTCCAAGCTCCCCGAGGCGGAGCAACGCATCCTCCGCAATGAAGTGCTGGTCTCGCGGGGATCGGCCCGCCCGCACAATCCACAGGCCGAAATCAACCAGCTGGCCGATGAAATCCTCAAGGAGAAGCTGGCGCAGAATCCCGGAACGGGTGTCAATGTGTCGGAGGTGCGACGCCAGATTGTCGAGGGCCTCAAGGCGGAGGGACAGATGGTTCCCTACCGGGCCTACCGCGGCTGGACCGTCGATCTGGGCCGCATGGCCGGTCGCCTGGCCGACCAACCCCTGTTCCTGCGCGTCAAATTCAACAGCGCCCAACGGGGCGAAGGTCAGACGTATGAAGGACTCTGGCAGGTCGGCGTGCCCGATACGCCCAGAATCCGGCAGCTTGGCCCCATGAGCCTGGCCCCGGATACGTTTCACGAGATCCAGTTGCCCCCGAATCTGATCGGGGACGACGGGACGCTGACCATTCTGTTTCTCAACCTGAACGAGACCACGCTGCTGTTCCCGTTGGAGGATGGCATCGAGGTGCTCTATCGCCAGGGCGGCTTCCTGGTGAATTACGTCCGGGCACTCCTGGTCATCCTCTGCTGGATGGCCCTGCTGGCAAGCATCGGCCTGGCTTCCTCCAGCTTCCTCTCCTTCCCCGTCGCCTCCCTCGCCTCCGTGTCCCTCCTGGCCCTGTCCCTGTCCACCGGCACCATGACGTCGGTGGTCAACGAGGGCACAGTGATGGGCTATGATGAGGCCGGCCGCATCCCGGGCAGCTCGGTCATCGACGCCCTCGCCGTGCCGGTCTTCAAGGTGCTCTTGAACGTGATCGAGCTGGCCAAGGATTATTCGCCCATCGACGCCGTCAGTTCCGGCCGCAGCATCCCCTGGGCGACCGTCCTGGCCGCCTTCCTCAAGATCGTGGTGCTGCTCGGGGGAATCATGGCGCTGGGCGGCATGTATCTGTTCGGCCGCCGGGAAATGGCCACGGCCCAGGGAAATCAATGATCTGAGCATGGACAAACTCCGCAAAATCCTCCTGCTGCTGCTCGCCGGACTGTGCCTGACGGGATCCGGCTTCATGCAGGGCTGGATGAATCGCGACCGCGACCGGCTGGGTCTGACGCGGATGACGCCGTTGGAGAATGCGCCGCCGATGCTGGCCTTCACCACCGTGGCCCTTGGCGGCTTTCGCGGCCTGATTTCCAACGCGCTCTGGATCCGGGCCAACGAGCTGCAGGAGGAGGGCAAGTTCTTCGAGATGGCCCAGCTGGCGGACTGGATTACCAAGCTGGAACCCGGATTCCCCCAGGTCTGGACCATGCAGGCCTGGAACATGGCCTACAACATCAGCGTGAAGTTCAAGGACAACCCCCCGGGCGATTTCAGCGACCGCTGGCGCTGGGTGCAGCGCGGCATTGAACTGATCCGGGACGAGGGATTGCGCTACAACCCCAACGAACCGCTGCTCTATTCCGAACTCTCCTGGCTCTTCTTCCACAAGATGGGCGACAACCTCGATGACGGAAACATGTTCTACAAACAGAAGTGGGCCGAGGAAATGGCGGCCGTGCTCGGCGACACCAACCGCCCCAACTTCGATCTCCTCATCCATCCGCAAACCGACGAAGACCGTGCCCGCGTCGGAGTTCTGACCAATCGTTACAAGCTGGACCCCGCCCTGATGAAGGAGGTGAACGAGGAATACGGTCCGCTGGAATGGCGGCTGCCGGAAGCCCACGCCATCTACTGGGCGGTCCGGGGCAGAAAACAGGCGGAAGCCGACCCGCAACGCTTCGACCGGACGGACCTGGACCGGCTGCGCCGCTCGATTTACCAGGCCTTGATGCGCTCCTTCCACCGCGGCCGGCTGCTCAGCTATGGCGAAGGCAAGCTGCTCCGGTTCGCCCCCAATCTCGACATCGTTGACACCGTCAACAAGGCCACCCTGGCGTTGATGAAGGAGGAGGACGTCAAGATCCGCGACGGCATCGCCACCGCCCACCGGAACTTCCTCGCCGATGCCGTCTATTATCTCTACACCTACAACCGCATCCAGGAGGCCCAGAAATGGTACGACACGCTTGCCCGGGAATATCCGGACAAGCCGCTGCTCAGCGGCAAGCCCGATTCACTGCCCCGGGACATGGACCTGGCGGAATACTGCTTCGCCCGCGTCCAGGAGGATATCGGCGAAACCGACCAAAGACGGGTCGGGGCGCTCGTCAAGGGCCTGATAACCAGTTCCTTCCTGGACCTGGCCATTGACAACGACGAGAAGGCCGCCGGCTTGATGGCCCTGGCCAAGGCCACCATCGACCGTTACCAGCAACAAACCTCGCAGGACAGCACCACCAATCGCATCCCCCTCGCCCCCTTCGATGTCATGCGCCAACAAGCGCTCGACGATCTGCTCAATCCCCAGGAGGGCCTCATTCCCGAGGCACGTGCCCGGCTCCGGGACAAACTCAACCTCCCGCCTGAACCGGCCCAGCCCGCGCCCGCCGACACCAACGCCCCTCCGGTCATCAACCCCCCCGCCTCCGCTCCCGCAACGTCGTAAGGCCGGAACGGATTGGGGCAACCACGAAACACACGAACCACACGAAAATGGGGACCAAAGGGAGTGTGCCTGTTGCCAGGGCAGGAATGCGACTGACTCTCCACTGTCCTCCTGCCACGCTTCCGTGTTCGTTTCGTGTGATTCGTGTATTCCGAGTTTGAACAGAAGCACGCAAAGAGAGCAAAGACCTGGGGTATGACCGGCAATTCGATACACTTTACAGCATCGTGGCACCGCTGCCGGTCAGCGGTGCCTCAGTTCGTTCGCCACAAAACAGAAACTTGCGAGCGCTGGTTTTATCGTGCACCGTTTTCCTATGTCAGCTCAGGCTATTTCAAAGTTGATGCGACTACCGGTTCGACAGCGGCTTGCGATCGCAGAGCGTCTTTGGCTTTCGGTCGCTGATGAAGAGAAGATGGCCGTACCGGAGGACCACAAGCGTATCCTGCGTAAGCGCTTGGCCGACTATCAAGGGTTCTTCGCTGTTTTCGGTGGAATCAGAACTGAGGCAGGCGGAGCTTGCCGGCGACGAAGTAGAGGATGGCGATGAGATGGATGGTGGAACGGTAGCC
>JALOTU010000315.1 GCA_025457725.1 Verrucomicrobiota bacterium | reverse complement strand
GGCCGGCATCTATGGCCTCTGTGCCATGATTGCGGTGCTGGGCGGCCGGGTCACACCGGCCTTCACCCGCAACGCCATGGTCCGGGAAGGCCGTGAGACACGGCTGCCCGTCTCGCGCAAGCCGCTGGAGCTTGCCGGCGTGGCGCTGGCCATTGCGCTGCCGATTGTGGTGATGATTGGCGTGCCGGATAGATGGACCGCCGTTCTGATGCTGGCATGTGGCATCCTGCAGCTGACCCGTGTCATGGGCTGGCGGCCAGGCTTTGCGGCGCAACAGCCGATCCTGTGGTCGCTGCACCTGAGCTTTGCGTTGGTCGGCGTGGGGCTGATCCTCACCGGACTGGCGCTGTTGGGCTTCGGCAGTGAAGTTGCCGCACTCCACGTCACCGCCATTGCCGGCGTTGCGGGGATGACACTCGCCGTCATGAGCCGGGCGACCTTTGGTCACAGCGGCCGCCCGCTGGTGGCACCGCGCATGCTGGTTGCAGCCTACGCACTTCTGCCCATGGCGGCAGCGTGGCGTTGGGTTGCGTCCGAGGTCTCAGGTGCGTGGTATTTCCCGGGAGTCGTCGGTGCCGGCGTCTTGTGGATTCTTGCATTCGCGTTTTATGCAGTTGCGCTCTGGCCCGCTTTCTGGGGGCCTCGCATTCAGGCGGAGGAATAATGCCATGCTCAACCGCCGCCGCTTCCTGACGATTGCCGCAGCCAGTCTTGCGGCGCCCGCTCAGGCTGCCTCCGCGCAGGAGTGGAACGGCATTGCAATGGGTTCCGCCGCGCGCATCGTGCTCTCCGGAGCAACGAAAGAGAAAGCGGAGCGCGTGTTCCGGAAGGTCGAGGCTGTCCTTCGTCAGTTCGAACAGCAATTCTCGCTGCATCGCGAGTCGGATCTGACGCGGCTCAACAGAAACGGCTGGTTGCTGCATCCCGTCAATGAGATCCAGGCGACATGCGCCCTTGTTGATCTGGTTTATGCTGCAACCGGAGGTGCGTTCGACCCGACCGTGCAGCCGTTGTGGCTTGCGATTGCCACTGGGGGCGATACTGGCGCTGCCTCCGGTCTGACCGGGTGGACCCGCGTGCGCAGAAGCGCCACAGAAATACGCCTCGAGCCTCGCATGCAGATCACCTTCAACGGTATCGCACAGGGCCAAGCAGCAGATCGTGTGGCCGATCTGATGCGAGAGGAAGGTTTCACCAACGTTATCATTGACATGGGTGAGATCGCAGCGCTGGGCGAACGCCCCTCCGGCGGCGGCTGGAGAGCTGATATCGCCATGCCTGACGGAACGAAAATGGCGCGCGCAATCCTCTCTGATCGTGCACTGGCGACTTCGTCGCCCGCAGGCACGCTTATCGGCAAGGGAGCGCCCCATATACTGGATCCCCGGGGCGGGACTCACCTCTGGCGGATTGCATCGGTTTCAGCGCCGAGTGCTGCGTTGGCCGATGCGCTCTCCACCGCCTTCTGCATAATGGACCGCGAGGCCATCAAAGCAGCACTGGCCCAGTTTCCCGAATCAAGACTCGAAGCACTGGCATGATTTAACTCCGGCGATTGACTTTCGTTAAGGCGATTCCCGCCGCGCTCGCCCAAAAGAGCGGATAGGCAATTCCTTGGGAAGGAGAGAGCGCAATGCGAGAAGTCATGACCAAGAGCATGGCCCGCAACATCTTTTACGGCGGGTCACTGTTCTTCATCGTCATCTTCGTGGGGCTGTCCATTCACAGCCATAACTACATCGTCACCACCTCGACGGATGCCGCTGCGCTGACGCCCAGCGTCGCCGCAGGCAAGCACATCTGGGAGAAGAACTCCTGTGTCAATTGTCATTCGATCTTGGGAGAGGGTGCCTACTTCGCGCCCGAACTTGGCAACGTCATGAAGCGCTGGGCGGTGCTGGACGACCCCGCCGCCGCCACCGAGATGCTGAAGGGCTGGATGCAATCGATGCCCACCGGCATCCCTGGTCGCCGCCAGATGCCGAAGTTCGACCTGACTGATGAAGAATACCGCAACCTCGCGGACTTCCTGCTGTGGACCAACAAGATCCGCACCCAGAACTGGCCGCCGAACGACGCGGGCTGAGGAGACACAACATGAAGTATCAATCACAAAAGATCGCTCTGGCATATTTTGGCGTCGCTATGGCCTTGTTCACAGTTCAGGTCACGCTAGGCCTCGTGATGGGCTGGATCTATGTCGACGGAAATTTCCTGTCCGAGATACTACCTTTCAATATCGCACGCATGCTGCACACCAACAGCCTCATCGTCTGGCTTTTGCTGGGTTTCTTCGGCGCGGCCTACTTCCTGATTCCCGAGGAATCAGAACGCGAAATCCATTCTCCGATGCTTGCCTATCTGCAGCTTGCGATCCTGGTGATCGGCACGCTGGGTGTCGTGCTCACCTATTTCTTCAACTTGTTCGAAGGCAACTTTCTCTTGGGACGCGAAGGCCGCGAGTTTCTCGAGCAGCCGAAATGGGTGAAGGCCGGAATCGTGGTGGCGGCACTGATCTTCCTCTTCAATGTCACCATGACCGTTCTGAAGGGCAAGAAGACCGCGATCAGCAACATTCTGCTTCTGGGCCTTTGGGGCCTGGCGCTGCTGTTCCTCTTCGCCTTCTACAATCCCTCCAATCTCGCACTCGACAAACAGTACTGGTGGTATGTCGTCCATCTGTGGGTCGAGGGCGTGTGGGAGCTCATCATGGCATCGATCCTCGCGTACCTGATGCTGAAGCTCACGGGCGTTGACCGCGAAGTAGTCGAGAAGTGGCTCTATGTCATCGTCGCCACGGCGTTGTTCTCCGGCATTCTCGGAACGGGACATCACTATTACTGGATCGGCACGCCCGGCTACTGGCAGTGGATTGGCTCGATCTTCTCTTCGCTGGAAATCATCCCGTTCTTCGCCATGATGTCGTTCGCCTTCATCATGGTGTGGAAGGGACGCCGTGACCATCCGAACAAGGCCGCCCTGCTGTGGAGCCTTGGCTGCGCAGTGCTGGCCTTCTTCGGAGCGGGTGTTTGGGGCTTCATGCATACGCTGCACGGTGTGAACTTCTATACGCATGGCACTCAGATTACGGCCGCTCACGGGCATCTCGCCTTCTATGGTGCCTATGTCTGCGTTAACCTCGCCATCATCAGTTACGCCATGCCGATCCTCAGGGGACGCGATCCCTATAACCAGGTCCTTAACATGGCCTCCTTCTGGCTGATGTCGGGTGGTATGGTTTTCATGACCTTCACGCTCACCTTTGCGGGAACAGTGCAGACGCATCTGCAGCGCGTCATGGGTATGAACTACATGGAGGTTCAGGATCAGCTCTGGATCTCCTATGCCATGCGCTTCGGCTCGGGTATTGCCGTGGTGCTGGGCGCCTTGCTGTTCATCTATGCGGTGATGGTGCCACGGCGCGAGGTGATCGCGCCCGGTCCGCTCGCAGTCAACGCTCCGGCGGAGTGATGGACATGCATGGAACACGCCAAATGATGGGGGCGGCAAGCGCCCCCTACTACCTTCCTCAGGGCGATGAGTGCGAGGTCTTCGCGGCCGCCCATGCCAACTGCCTGCCGGTACTGCTGAAAGGACCGACAGGATGCGGCAAGACCCGCTTCGTGGCCCACATGGCCGCAAAGCTTGGGCTTCCGCTCCACACGGTTGCCTGCCACGACGACCTCTCCGCCGCCGACCTTATCGGGCGTTACCTCTTGAAGGGCGGCGAAACCGTTTGGGTCGACGGGCCACTTACCCGTGCCGTGCGCGAAGGCGCCATCTGCTATCTCGACGAGGTGGTTGAAGCGCGTAAGGATGTGACTGTCGTTCTTCATCCATTGACTGA
>JALOTU010000314.1 GCA_025457725.1 Verrucomicrobiota bacterium | reverse complement strand
CCTGCTCACCACGGTGCTGAAAGGGGAGCTTGGATTCGATGGGTTTCTGATTTCCGACTGGGCCGGCGTCAACCAGATTGATCCGAACTACTCCAATGCCGTGGTCAAGTCGGTCAATGCCGGCATGGACATGGTCATGGTGCCGGACCAATACAAGAATTTCCTGAAATACCTGAAGGGCGCGGTTCTGGCCGGCCGGGTGTCCACCAATCGCATTGACGATGCCGTGCGCCGGATCCTGACAGTCAAGTTTGAGGCAGGCTTGTTTGAGCATCCCTACGCGCAGCGGCAGTTGTTGGCGGACGTGGGCAGCCCCGCCCATCGCGCCGTCGCGCGACAGGCGGTCGCGGAATCGCTGGTGGTGCTCAAGGACGACAACCACCTGCTGCCCCTGGCGACGAACCTGACGCGGATTCATGTGGCCGGGAAGAATGCCGACAACCTGGGTTACCAATGCGGGGGATGGACCATCTCCTGGCAGGGGGGTTCCGGTCCCATCACCATTGGCACCACCATCCGGCAGGGCATCACCGCCGCCGTGTCGCCCGGGACGACCGTGACCTATTCCCTCAACGGCACCGGCGCCGCCGGGGCGGACGTGGGGATCGTGGTCGTGGGTGAGACCCCCTATGCCGAAGGGGCCGGCGACAACGCCAACCTGTTTCTTTCCGCCTCCGACCTGTCCGCCATCAACAACGTGCGTGCCGCCGGGATTCCCGTGATTGTGATCCTGGTTTCGGGCCGGCCGATGTTTGTGGAAAGTGAACTGCCCAACTGGGACGCGTTCATCGCCGCCTGGCTTCCCGGCACCGAAGGGCAGGGGGTTGCGGACGTGTTGTTTGGCCAGACCTTTCCGGTCGGGATCCTTTCCCACTCATGGCCGCGCAACAACCAGATCCCTGTGAACCTGGGCGACCCGGGCTACAATCCGCTGTTCCCCTGTGGATACAGCATCTACGTCAACGGCGACATCGACAGCGACGGCCTCCCGGACCGGTGGGAGGCGATGCATGGCCTGGATCCTTATGATGACGGCTCGATCAACCCCGACTTCGGTGCCGCGGGCAACCCGGACGGAGATGCCGGTGACAATCTCTATGAGTTCAGCACCGGGACGCATCCCCAGTTGGCGGGATCGATCTTCCGGATTGTGAACGTGCAGCCCCAGTCGGTCACCAACCCGCCCTCGGTCCGGATCGTCGCCCACACCGTCCCCGGCTATCAGTATGGAATCGATTACGCCGAGGGACCCATGGCGGGTTCTCTGACGTGGATTCCTTTTGCCAACCAGGCCAACGGAGTGGGCAGCTGGATCGAGACCTCGGGCGCTGAGACCAACCACACCTTCATCGACGACTTCACGCCCGCCACCAGCGGAGGCGCGCCCGCCGGTGACAGTCGCTACTACCGGGTCCGCAGCTACGCGCCGTAGTTGGGAAATGCGGCTTGGCGGATTGCCCACCAACGAACGCATCGTCAGGAAGGTTCACTTGCCGGTGTCCCCGATCTCCAGCTTGGCTTTCAAACTCTCAATTTGCTCCAAGGCGGGGCGGTTGGCCGGATCCAGACGCACTGTGGATTCAAATTTTGCCATTGCCTGATCCAGATGGCCCTGGGAAATCAGGATCATGCCTAATTGGTAATGGGCGGGCGCATAGTCCGGTCGGTGGCGGATCACCTCAGCGAACTGAACCTGGGCTTCATCGACCAACCCTTGACTCGCGAGCAGTGTGCCCAGCTGGAAACGGGCCTGCCAGAATTGCGGCTTGGCGTTGACCACGCTCCGCAGATTGGCGATGGCTGCATCCCATTGATGCCGGGCTGCGGCGATATACGCGCGATGGAAATAATCCGCCGGGCCTTCCGGTTCCAAACTGGCTGCCTGCTGGTAACTGGCCCGGGCAGCAGCATTTTCCCCCTGGTTCTGCTGGAGAAACCCCAGGTTGAGGTAGGGTTCCACATAAGCCGGATTCGCCCGAATCGCGCGCCTAAACCAGCCGGCAGCTTCTGAGGGCTTTTGCTGATTCGCCAATATCACTCCCATGGCGTCCAGCGCTTCCGCGTAATCGCTGCGAAGTGCCAATGCCCGCGAAAAGTAGTCAGCGGCCTCGGTGATGCTTCCCGCCCGCACCAGCAATGTGCCGGTATAGTAGAAACCGCCCGGCATCTGAGGCACCAGTTCGCAGCAGCGTTTGGCTTCGGCGATGGTTTGTTCCAAGTCCCCTCTCATTTCCAGAAACCTTTGAAAATTCCCATGCAGCTCGTAGTCGTCCGGAGCCAGCGCCAGCGCCTGTTCATACATTTGCCGGGCCTGCTCGGGAGTCTGCGTTTTCATCAGGGACGCGGCCTCCTTCAGTTTCCCCCCGTAAACCTTGAGCATGGTGGCGTGATTGAATTGTCCGGTGAACGGTGGCGATGTGACGCGGCTCATGATCGGCTGCCAGATCCGCTGGCGGTCCCAGACGGTTGCTGCCAGGCGCTCATCACAGCGTTCAGCAGAGGCCCACTCGCCTTTGTCTTGGACGGTGATGGCGGTTGGCAGGAGACTTCTGGCCTGCTCGGCAAAGTTCAGTGCCAGCAGATAATTGCCGGCGAAATTCAAGTGCACATGTTCGTAGAATAATCCCAAACCGGGAATTCCGTGTGGGGATTCCTGCGCCAAGGCGCTGGCGGCATCCAACAAATGGACGCCCCGTCCGGCGTGACGCGCCGCCGCTTCCTGGATCGCCGAGTTGATCCGTGTGTCCGCCCGAAAATCGAGCGCATCGAAATCACGAGCCAGTTCGAATTCATGCCTGGCAAGATCCTCGTTAGTCAGAGCCAGGGCGCAGGTTCCCATGCGGAATCGCAACTCCGCAAATTGCGGATCAATCTTCGCGGCCTGCTCATAGCAGGCGAGCGCTTCCGCAAACGATCCTGCCCCTTCCAAAGCGACGCCCTGCTGGTAAATGTGGTTCCAGCCAACTGCCTGATTTGTGTTTAGCTCCACCGCGTGGATTGATGCGAAAGGCGCGCAATCCTTCAAATTGACTGCCACTGTGCTCAAGATCACGGGCACGTCAGCCTGATGGGCGGCGCGGAGGATATCCTCCAGATTCCCTTTGAAATTGGCATAAGCCCGCAGACGGGCCGGATCATCAGGTCCCAACCGATTGTCCGCGAACATCCCCATGCCCCCCCAGCTCTTTGGCGCTGTGGAACGGGGTCTCAAGCTGCCAGCCAGGGCGTCCAGCAACTGGCCGATCCGGGTGGATTTGATGGCGAGTATGGTGCGGATGACGTAGAGGCTGGGCGCGCGCAGGCCGTAACTCGTCTGAGCCCCGAAGGGTCCGACCATTTCGTTGTTGCCCATGTAAACCAGCCATAGATCGCCCTGATGCCGGGCGCACTCCCGGGCGATGGGCAGGATCGTGTTCGAATCAATGGCCGTCAGCGCCACGCAAATCACCTCAAAGTCTGTGCCTGGATACCGTTCCTGAAGCAGCACCCTGAGGTATCGGGCCACCCCATACGTGGTATCGGGATCCCCGTTGGCCGCCGATTCTCCCAATAGAAAGATCCGGTATGTGTTCGTGGCTTTGGTGACGGGGAATCGTATGGGCTGCGCAGTCCGCGCAATCGCCGCCGGAAAAAAGCGGTGGCTGAATGTCTCGTTTGGCACCTGGTAAATCTGTCCGTTGAGTTGAATCTGCCGAAAGAACTTCGTGTCATAGCCGTACCCACCCAGTCGAAGTCCGAGTTCCAAGATGCCCAAGACGAGCAGCGGGATGAAAAGTATCGCAAATAGTCGCATCAGCCACAGCCGGCGTCTTGATAGAGAGCTTTGCTGGGTCATAATGTTGTTCTTCGCAA
>JALOTU010000313.1 GCA_025457725.1 Verrucomicrobiota bacterium | reverse complement strand
CCATGAGCAGAATGCTGTGGCCAGGGCCCACGGAATGTGGACTTACAAACCCCGTCAGGGCCGGAAGGCAGCAGCGGTCGTTCGCTCCGCATCTGCCGTGGTCACCCTGGCAACCTCTCAGTTGGTAAAGGCGCCCTGCAAACGGCAGGAATTCAGCATCGCCGCCAGAGGTTCTAACTTTTCATCCGTGCTGTAGTCTCTACACTGTATTTCCCATGAGCTATCAGGTCATCGCCCGAAAGTACCGACCGCAGCGATTTAGCGACGTGGTCGGGCAGGAGCATGTCACCACCACGTTGTCCAACGCCATCGAGCAGGGACGAATCGCCCACGCCTTTCTTTTCTGCGGGCCGCGCGGAACAGGCAAGACCACCATTGCACGCATTTTCGCCAAGTGCCTGAACTGCACGGACGGTCCGCGGGTGCAATTCCCGGAGGACGATCCACGCTGCCTGGAAATCGCCGAGGGACGTTCCATGGATGTCTTGGAGATCGATGGCGCCAGCAATAACGGGGTCGAACAGGTGCGGGAATTGCGTGAGACCGTCAAGTACGCCCCGGCCAGTTCGCGATTCAAGATCTACATCATCGACGAGGTGCACATGCTCAGCACCGCAGCATTCAACGCCCTCCTCAAAACGCTGGAAGAACCGCCCGCCCATGTGAAGTTCATGTTCGCCACCACGGAACCCGAGAAAGTGCTGGCGACCATCCTCTCACGCTGCCAGCGATTTGACCTTCGCCGCATACCAATGAGCCTGATTGTCAAGCATATCGCATACATTGCAAAACAGGAGAAGGTGGAGGTGGACGACAACGCCCTGCACGCGATCGCGCGTGGGGCCGACGGGTGCATGCGGGACGCCGAGTCCACCTTGGACCAACTGATCAGCTTTTGCGGTGGCCACATCGTCGAAAGCGACGTGCTCTCGATGTTCGGGCTCACGGCACGATCCCAATTGGCGGAGCTGGCCCAAGCCCTTCTGGAAGGCCAAGCCCACGCCGCACTGCGCGGTTTGAATGATCTGGCGGCAAGCGGCAAGGAACTGGGACGACTGCTGTCCGACCTGCTGAACCACTTTCGCAATATCCTCCTCTTTCAGGTTTCGACAGGGAACCTCGATCTCCTGGAAGTGTCCGACACTGAAGCGGAGACGCTTGGAGCTCAGGCCAAGCTGGCAGAACCTGCTGCGGTGAGCCGCATCATGGAGGTGTTCACGGACGCTGAAATGCGCTTCCGCGATTCTGCCTCCAGAAAGACCCTCCTTGAAGTCACTTTGATGAAGGCCATCGAAGCGCGAAATGCCGTCAGCCTTGATGCTGTGCTCCAGGCGCTAAACAGCCTTCGATCGAACGCGTGTGCCCCGGAACCAATAACGGGTGGTCAGCCCATGGAAGCCCAGCCGAGATCGAATCCCTCCCTTGACCCCCTACCCCCAATGGAATCCAAGAAGTCCGCTGCGCGCCCAAGCCAGGCACTGGCAGCCGATCCGGAATTGGAGTCTGTCTGGAAACAACTGCTCGATTCGCTGGAGCGTTCGAGTCGATTCACCCACACCTGCCTGGTTCAGGCCCATCCTGTCTCGCTGACCCAAACCCAGATTACAATTGGATACGACCCGGAGTTTGAGGACCAGATGGGGTTGGCGGACAACTCCCGAACTCACGAGCTCTTGAGGACCAAGTTGGGAGAGTTGGGACACCCGGTAACCACGGTCAGGTTCGTCAAAGCGGAAGTCACCCGACCTCCCTCGCCCCCAATTGCTGAATCCATCGCGCAGAAGGAAGCACCCGCCGCCCCCAAGGCTCCAACCCAAGTTCCATCACGAAAAATCACTGTGCCAAAGAAGGATAGAGGCGCAAGCCCAGCCGCTCCACCCGCTTTTGACAAAGAGGATTTCAAGAACGATCCATTGATTCAGAAGGCCCTGGAGGTATTCAAAGGGCAAATTGTTGATGTGAGGAATTGACGGTCCTCAACCCAGGGCTGGCGTTAGCCGGTGCCATTCCCTATTCTCCAATCATGTCGAGTATCGGAAAGCTTATGAAGCAGGCTGCTCGGATGCAGCAACAAATGGAACAGGTCCAGGCTGAACTGGCCCGGCGAACCGTGGAAGCCACCAGTGGCGGCGGAGCCGTCAAGGTCGTCGCCAAGTGCGACGGATCTCTGGGTTCCATAAACATTGATCCGCAGGCATTGAATCCAGAGGACGCCCACCTGCTTGAGGATATGATCCTGTCCGCCGCCAACCAGGCTCTCAGCGAGGCCAAAGAGATCTCCAACGCCGAGATGGGCAAGGTAACCGCCGGGATGAGCCTGCCGGGATTCTGATCAAGGAGCGCCGTAACGGCCATGGCGGCTGTGTTCGACACTGCAAGGTCCCCAGCACCAAGAGCCAACGTATCAAGGTGTCATTCATCAAGCCTCACCCATGCACATGCCTGGCCTGCCGCCTCCGATTATTCGACTGATTTCCGCGCTGCGCCGGCTCCCGGGCGTGGGACCCCGATCCGCCGAGCGCATGGCGCTGGATTTGGTTCAATCCCCGGCGGAAAACGCTTCTGAACTGGCCGATGCAATCCGCGAAGCACGCAACCGCACCCTGCTTTGCTCGAACTGCGGCAGCCTCACCGAAGCCGATCCCTGCGCGTTTTGCACCGATGAACGCCGCGATCCCTCCCTGATCTGCGTTGTGGAACAGCCGGTCGATGTGTTGAGCATCGAAAGGAGCGGCTCCTATCGAGGCCGTTTTCATGTGCTGGGAGGGAGAATCTCACCGCTGGATGGCATTGGCCCTGAGGACCTGAAAATTCCTCAATTGGAACAGCGCCTGACCCGCGACAGCGTCAAGGAGGTGATCCTTGCCATGGGCACCGACGTCGAAGGCGAAGCCACGTGCCACTACCTTGGCAAGCGGCTCGCCCGGACAGGGCTAAAAGTATCGCGAATCGCCCACGGGCTCCCGGTTGGTGCCGGACTTGAATTTGCCGATGAACTGACCCTATCGAGGGCACTGGAAGGCAGAAGCGAATTCACTCCGTAGTCCAACGCACCCGAGCCATGCAAATACCTGGAGCCGTTGTTTTTGATCTGGGGAAAGTCCTGCTCGATTTTGACTACACCATCGCAGCACAGAAGCTCGCAGCGGAAAGCGACGTTTCCGCTGAGCAAATTCGCGGGTTTATCGACCACTCACCCTTGCTGGTTCGATACGAGAAAGGGAAAATCACCCGCGAGGAGTTCTTTGAAGAAGTACGCCGTGCAAGCGGTTACCGAGGCACACTGCAGGCCTTCTCGGCAATGTTCTCAGACGTGTTCACGCCCATTCAACCCATGATTGAGTTGAAACAGCGCCTGACTGCTGCCGGAATCCCCACTTACATCTTCTCCAACACCAACGAACTCGCCATTACCCACATTCAAGCCACCTACCCGTTCTACAGCACTTTCGACGGGTACGTGGTTTCGTACGAACATGGGTTTATGAAACCAGAATCAGAACTCTACGAGCGAGTGGAGGCGATTGCCGGCCATACCGGCGGTTCGATTTGTTACCTGGACGATCGACTGGAAAACATCGAGGCAGGTGCTCGTAGGGGTTGGAAGGCGGTGCTGCATCGTTCGCCGGGACAATCCGTCGAGGCGTTATCGCGCCTGGGAATCGGCCATCAGCCTTGACCTCCTTCTATCCAGCCGCCGTTTCAGAGCAGCGAGCCCACTCAGTTTTGATTTAGGTAGGCGTCGTTGTGATTCTGGGCGGCAGGGCTGTCGCACTCAGGCGGTTCTCCCGTGAGGTTTAGGATGTAGTCCGTCTTGTTTACTGGGCAGACAGGCACGCCGGCCTTTAGATAGAGCTCCACGTA
>JALOTU010000312.1 GCA_025457725.1 Verrucomicrobiota bacterium | reverse complement strand
CTCGCCATCACCGATCACGGGGTGATGTTCGGCGCCATCGAGTTCTACCAGGCGGCGATGCGGAAGGGCATCAAGCCCATCATCGGCTGCGAGGTGTATGTGGCGCCGGGCAGCCGGCATGAGAAGAAGAGTTCGTCGGGGGGGCGCGACGTTTATCACCATCTGCTGCTGCTGGCCCGGGACGAGCAGGGGTACCGGAACCTGATGCGGCTCTCCACGCTCGGACACACGGAGGGCTACTACTACAAGCCGCGCATCGACAAGGAGCTGCTCGCCGAATGCCGGGAAGGCATCATTGCCCTGTCCGGATGCCTGGCCAGCGAGATTCCCAGTCTCATCGTGGCGGATCAAATCGACCAGGCGCGCGACCGGCTGGACTGGTTCAAGCAAACGCTCGGGCCGGACAACTTCTATCTCGAGCTCCAGAACCACAACATTCCCGAGCAGACGAAGGTGAACCGTCAGCTGATTCCCTGGGCCAGGGAGTTCGGCTTGAAGGTGGTGGCGACGAATGATGTTCACTACGTGGCCAGGGAACATTCCAAGGCGCATGACTGTCTCATCTGCATCGGCACGCAGGCGCTGGTTTCCGACACCAAGCGCATGCGTTATGCGGAGGAGCAGTTCTACCTGCGCTCCGCCGAGGAGATGAAGGCGCGCTTCGCCGAGACGCCCGAGGCCATCCGGAACACGCTCGAGGTGGCCGAAAAGTGCAACGTTCAGATCGAGTTCAACAAGCTGCACTACCCGGTTTACGACCCGCCCGAACACTTCACCCGCGAGGGCTACCTCCGCACCCTGCTGGCGGAGGGATTGCAGCGCCGGTACACGCTCCGCACGCGGGTGGAGGGGGAGAGGTTTGTTGTCGAAGGCATCGAGGATCCGCCGTTGCTGCCAACCTACGCCGGCGCCGTGACCGCCCGCGGCGGGGGGCAGTCGTCCCGGCCGCCTGGAGAGGACGACAGCAGCGCCCAGCCGGCCGAACTTGAACCCAGCCCGGAGCCTCGGGCCAGCCTCGACAATCCCGCCGTCAGTGCCGCCATCCAGACGGTCCTCGACCGGTTGGAGCAGGAGCTGGACGTAATCCGAAAGACCGGTTTCGTCTCCTACTTTCTCATCGTGGCGGACTTCGTCGCCTACGGCCGCAGCAAGGGTATTTCCTGCGTGGCTCGTGGTTCCGCCGCCGGTTCGCTCGTCACCTACCTGCTGGACATCGCCAACGTGGATCCCATCCGTTACGGGCTGCTGTTCGAGCGGTTCCTCAACCCGGAACGCGTCAACCCGCCCGATATCGACATCGATTTCGCCGACGACCGGCGCGCGGACGTCATCGAATATGTCCGCGAGAAGTACGGGAAGGAGTGCGTGGCGCAGATCATCACCTTCGGCACCATGGGCGCCAAGTCGGTCATCCGCGACGTGGGCCGCGTCATGGGCCTGAGCTACGGCGAGTGCGACCGGCTGGCCAAGATGATTCCCGCCGAGCTGAAGATGTCGCTCACCAAGGCGCTCCATCAATCTCCGGAATTCAAGCAGGCCTACGACACCGAGGAGGTCACGCGCGAGCTGGTGGACACGGCGATGGTGCTCGAGGATCTCAGCCGCAACTCCTCCGTGCACGCCGCCGGGGTGGTCATCGGGGCGGAACCGCTGGTGAACATCCTGCCACTCAAGCAGGACGATTCCGGCACGCTGGTCACGCAATATGCGATGAACCCGGTGGGGGATCTTGGCCTGTTGAAGATGGATTTCCTCGGGCTCAAGACCCTGACGGTCATCCGCAACGTGTGCGAGATGGTGATCGACCGCATTCCGCTGGACGACGGGAACACCTACGACCTGTTGAACAAGGGCAACACCGTGGGGGTGTTCCAGCTGGAATCCGGCGGCATGCGCGACCTGTGCCGCAAGTTCCAGATCGGCTCCGTGGAGCACATCACGGCGCTGGTGGCGCTGTATCGGCCCGGGCCGATGGACCTGATCCCGGATTTCATCAAGCGGCGGCACGGGGATGTGGCCATCGAGTATGCGCATCCGCTGCTCGAACCCATCGCCCGCGAAACCTACGGCATCCTGATCTACCAGGAACAGGTGATGCAGGCCACGCAGCGGCTTGCCGGCTACACGCTCGGCAGCGCCGATGTGCTGCGCCGCGCCATGGGCAAGAAGAAGGTCGAGGAGATGCAGGAGCAGCGGGCGAACTTCGTCCGGGGCTGCCGGGAGAAGAACCACATCCCGGAGAAGAAGGCCAACGAGATCTTCGACCTGCTGGAGAAGTTCGCCGGCTACGGATTCAACAAGTCGCACGCCGCCGCCTACGCGCTGGTCGCGTACCAGACAGCCTTTCTCAAGGCCAACTTCCCCGTGGAATTTCTGGCGGCCATGATGACCAACGACATGGGGTCCACCGACAAGCTGGCCATTGTGCTGGCCGAAGCGGCCGCCATGGGGGTGGAGGTGCTGCCGCCGGATGTGAATGAGGGGCAGGCGTTCTTCTGGCCGTCGGCCAAGGCCGACACGCACGCCATTCGTTTCGGGCTGGCCGCCATCAAGGGGGTGGGCGAGGTGGCGGTGCAATCCATCATCGCCGCCCGGCAGGAGGGCGGACCGTTCTCGAGCCTGGAGGACCTGTGCGCCCGGGTGGACACCCGCACCATGAACCGCAAGGTGCTCGAGGCGCTCATCAAATGCGGCGCGTGCGATTGTCTTGCCGAGACCCGTGCCAGCATGTTCGCCCGCATCGAGCGGGCCCTGGCGCGCGGCTCCAGCCTCGCGGCCGACCGCGCGCGCGGACAGGGCAGCCTGTTCGACGCCCTCGAGGAAAGCCCGCCGCCGGTGACCGAGGAGAAGGAGGGGGCCCTGCCCGAGTGGCCGCAGCACGAACTGCTGGCGGCGGAGAAGGAGCTGCTGGGTTTCTACGTCACCGGCCATCCGCTGACCCCCTACGCGCCGATCCTGGAGAAGTATCTCCTGCACGATTCGCTCAGCGCCCGGGAACTGGAGGGTCGTACCATGACGCGCACCGGGGGCATGATCTCCGCCGTGCAGCAGGGCGTGTCCAAGAAGTCCGGCAAACCCTACGCCATCGTCACGCTGGAGGATCTCAAGGGGGCCATGAGCCTGCTGTGCCTCAACGAGAACTATGACAAGTACCAGGAACTCCTGACCACCGGGACCGCGGTGGTGGTGGTGGGCGAGGTGAGCAACGACGACGACCGGCCCAAGATTTTCCCGCAGGAAATCTACCGGCTGGAGGAGGCGCCCCGTCGCTTCACCGAACAGGTCCACCTGCGATTATTCACCGCACACCTCACGTCCGAGAAGCTGGAGGCCGTGCGCGACCTGGTTGCCGCGCATCGGGGGCGTTGCCCGTTGTTCCTGTGCCTGCGGCTGCCGGGCGGCGAGGCCGTGTTCATCGAGGCGCACCAGAACTTCACCGTCACCCCCTCGCTGGAGCTGCAGAAGGCCGCCGATGAGATGTTCGGCGAGGACACCTATTATGTGAAGGTGGACCACACGCTGCCCGAGCGACAGAAACGCTGGGGCCGCCGCAACGGCAACGGCGAGAACGGCGACTGAGCGGCGCGACCCTGGGAGGGCGGAGGCAGAGCTCGGCTTGAACACAGAGACGCAGAGGGCACCGAGACCCGCGGAGAGAACATCCGGGGCCGGCCCGGAAGGGACTCAAAGAATGATGCGCCCGGCTCAGTGGCCGCCGCCCTCACCGGAAACAGCCAGCTGCACCGGCTTGTATCCCCCGCGACTCTTGAAGTAGAGGATCAGCCCGAGGTAACAGGCCAGCATGAAGGCGGGGAACACGGAGATCTTCGCCAGCGCACCCTGCTTGGCCTTCTTGTCGAGGTTCTGGATTTGCGTCTGCTGTTCCGGCGGAAGACTGCCGAGCGCCGTGTGATCCACCGCGCGATACCGGCCAAGGAAATAGGAACTCTCCACCGACACCTGCGCATAGACTCCAGGCACCTGCGCTTCAATCGCCCTTTCCGCCGAGGCCTCCTGCATCCGACCGATCAGGGGGCCGCCAATGATGCCCACGGTCAGCATGCCGATGCCCGCGATGGCATTGAGTGTCAAGGCGCCCCCCTTGGGACATTGCTCGGACACAACCCCCAGCATCGTGGGCCAGAAATAGGTTTTTCCCACACCATAAAGCGTGGCCGCGAAGAAGATGAACGCCATCCCGGCGGCGACCGCCAGCAGGTTCAACCCCACGATCGCCAGCGCGGCACACGCGGCGAGCAGGCCCAGAGGTGTCAGCACCTTCACCAGCGGACCCGCGAAGAACCGCAACACCATCATGATGGCGGAGGTGTAGACCAGGACCCAGGCGGGATTGTGCCCCGCAGCCTTCATGGGATCCTCCATCAATCCGGTGATGGCGCCGTCCGTCCCCAACTCCGTCGTCGCCAAAGGCATCATGATCAGACACAGCACAATCAGAAGCGGGCGCCCGATGGAACGGCAGTAGGCGCCGTAGGCGATCACGGCCGCCGCCAGCAATCCGTAGGTCACCCCATTGGACCAGCCGAACACCAGGCCCAGCTGTTTGCAGACGAGGTATCCCGCGATGGCCGCCCCGATGACACCGAACTCCGCGAGCATTTCCCGGTAGCTGGTCCCGGAAGCGACGCGTTCCTGCACCGGAAACTTGAGGGGCACCAGCATGATCAGGTAGATGACCGCCGGGATGGCCAGCAGATAGACCACGATCCGCCAGTCCCGCTCAACGGCGCTGCTGAGCAGGATGGTGATCACTCCCCCCAGCACCAGCCCGGCCGGCCAGCCCGCGTGAAGCATGTTGAGCCATTTGGTTTTCTCCTTGCTGAACAGCGTGGCCACCACGGGATTGATGAAGGCCTCGACCGTCCCGTTCCCGAGACCCAGGATCACGGACCCGGCGTAGAGGAAGCCCCACGCCCTCTGTTGCGCGTCCATGAGCGCCTGACCCTCGAGCCCGGCGGCATGAACCACACCGTAGGCCGCCAGCGCCAGTCCCGCATAGGCGGCGTAACAGATGGAGCTGAAGAACATGGCCGCCTTGTAGCCCACCTTGTCGATCACCAGGCTGAACAGGATGATGCTGATGGCGAAGGGCCAGATGCCTGCGCCGAACAGCTCCTGCGCCTGCACTTTGTCCAGGTCAAATTCCACCGGCCAGACCGTGTTGACGAGGATGGCCCGGGTGATAAACGCCGTGGAGGTGGTGATGAGCGCGATGAAGCAGCCCCAAAACAGCATCTTGTCGTGTCGATTGTTCATGTGAGGTGAGTTGTCGGGGAACTTGCTGAGAATGGCTGGCGAGCACCTGTGCCGGCGCAGGCGCCAGAAATCCCTGATGACCACGGTTGAGTGAACGGCATTGCGCGGATGAAACCCAGCCCGACCCCGACTGTCAATCGAAGATCGCGTCGGGTGGATCCACGGGAACCGCAACTTAGTTGTCTGCTTGTCGGTCTCCCTCGCCTCTCGCGGAGGGGGAAAAGAGTTCAACGATAGCGCGTCGCGCCATGCGCCCCGAAACCGGAGCGCGGGACGTCCCGGCCCGCAGCACGCCACGTCAACCCGGGAACGTCCGTTTCTCCGGCAGACGCACGCTGTTGTTGGTCGGGGGTTCCTGCGCCCCCGGAGGATGGCGCGGTCCGCAAAGACTGGAGCGCGGGACGTCCCGGC
>JALOTU010000311.1 GCA_025457725.1 Verrucomicrobiota bacterium | reverse complement strand
GGACGGCTTAACCCCACAACCCCAAAGCGGGATTGATTAATCCTCGGAGGGACCACCGCGTCCGGGACCGCCCCGGTCGCCACCACGATCCCCGCCCCGGCCGTCCTGAAAGCGCTCCTGCATCTCCTTCTGGAAAGCTTCCATCTCGGCCTTGTCCACCGCGCCATCGCCATTGGTGTCCATGCGCTCAATGAACCGTTGCATGCGTTCCGGCACCTCGTCCGAGCTCAGCTTGCCATCCTTGTTCTTGTCCATCTCCATCATTCGCTCGGACATGTTGCCGCCTCCACGGCTTCCCAGTTCGTCGGGTGTCAGCTTGAAGTCCTTGTTGGCGTCGAGCTTCCGCAGGGACATGGGAGCCGACTGGATTTCATTGGCCTCCAGCGTTCCGTTGCCATTGGTGTCCAGGGCGCCCATTAACGTGCTGCCCGTGCCGCCACGAGGGCCGCCCCGGCCCGGCCGGTCATTCTCTTGCCCGGTTGGCGCTCCCGGTTGGCCTCCTCCCTGGGGAGGACGTTGTTGCGCCAGGGCACTGGCCACCGCCAGCCCCATCATCGCCGCCACGAGTAATGCAGTCTTTTTCATGTAATCGATCCTTAATGTTTGTTCTCTGGTCTGTCCCGCCGCCGATTGGCTTGTGTTTCTTGCATCCATCGCGGCTGGTTGTGCAGACGCGAGCGGCGGACGGAAGGTTTCAGCGTTTCCGCAACTCAGTCCTCCGGCGGATTCCTGCGACCCCGTGGGCGTGGTTGGTCCGGACGGTTGTCATCGTCCTCCCACCCGGGTCCGCCCTGTCCCTGTCCCCGACCGCGCGGGCCGAATCCGGACTGGCCCTGCGGCCCCGGCCCCTGACCCCCGCCGCGCCCAAACCGTCCGGGCGGCGGTCCGGGCGGGAAATCCATGCCATCCGAACGAGGCCCCGGTCCCATGCGCTGCCCTCCTCCCGGCGATCCGAATCCTGGACCTTGCTGACGGCCTCCTTGGAGACCCTGATGCTGATGTCTTGGCTGTGGCGCGCCACAATTGGGGCAGGGGCTGGGGCCGCGGCCCGTCCGCACGCCGTCCCCGTCTTCACGATCACCCCATGGCCGCCCTGGCCGGCCATAGTCGCCCCGGTCTTCCAGCTGCCGGTCGCCGCCCTTGAACGAGGGGCCGCCGGGCCCCCGGAACCCGCGTTCGGCGTCCGGACGTCCGGGCCGATTCATCTCATCTTTGTCCTGGGCCGTGGCTGTGCCGGCGAGTGCCAGCGTGAGCGCGGCCATGACGATTGTTGCTTTCATGATGTTGTCCTTTCCTGATCCACCCACGCCTGCCGGCCCTCAGGCGAAGTGTCTTTGTTCATGTTGATCTTTCACTGGCCGGAGGACTGCGGGGATCCGCGGTCCGTGCGGTGAACCCGGCGGAAACCGGGGGAGGTCCTTCCAAGACATCCGACGCTTCCATTTCGCGTTCACACAAGATCAGACGCGGCCCGCGTAAAGGATGCATGTGGGAAGCCGGACAGATTTGTTAAGCCCGTGTAAAGGTTGGCCGGGCGGGAAAAGGGACGTCGGCGGGGATGCGGACGCGTTCAGAACCGCGGATCAAAAGCCGTGGGGGAGAACCCATTCCCGGGCGGCACGGACGGGCGGTTCCGCTTCCGGATCGTTCGGTTCCGAGGAGAGCAGCTGGTCTTTCCAGTCGAGATCGCGCAGGACGAACCGGTTTCCCTGGCTGGAGATCGCGGCGATCCAGATGTGCGATGGCAGATATCCGTCCGGGGACCGGGTGGACAGGTAAAAATTGAGCTCGTCGCGGTTCTTCCAGGGAATTTTGTCCACGGCCTTCACCTTCACGATCTTTCTCTCCCCTTGATCATACTGCTTGCGGGAGAACTCGTGCGTCTGTCGCTCGCCGTTGAACTCGACGACCAACGCCAGCTCCGCGACGGCCTCCGCGTTGCGGTTGGTGGCGGTGGTCAGAATGACCTCATACGACTTGATGGTTTCCTCGGCGGCGCGGGATGATGACGGGGATTTGCATCCCAGGAGGCCCAGGATCACAAGTCCGACGGCAAAGGCGGGAAGCAGGCGGTGTCCGGGAGTCAGCGTCATGATGTGGATTCCTGTGTGCCGGTTGGCCGGCGAGCGCCGGGGGATCAATGTTTGGGACGCAGGAGGATGGCCTTCTTGTCCGTACCCTCCACGGGGACGCTCTGGGTTTCGATGGTCTTGTCCTCCGCGAGCGCCTGGTGAATGATCCGGCGGTCGAAAGCGCTCATGGGTTCGAGCTCCACCACATCGCCCCAGCGGTGCACCTTTTCCGCGGCGTCCCTGGCCTTCTTGACCAGGGCCTCGCGGGCCTGGGCGCGGTAGCCGGCCACATCCACCATGGCCTTGGGCGCCTCCTTGTCCTGCTGGAACAGGAGCCGGTTCAGCACGTACTGGAGATCCGCGAGGGTCTGTCCCTGCCGGCCGATCAATCGTCCCGAGTCCTCCGTCCTGACGTCCAGCAAAACGCCGTCTTCCAGTTGGTGCTCCTCGATCTGCGATTCAAACCCGAGCAGTTCGAGCAGCTTGGACAATGTTACCTTGGGTTGTGCGGACATGGTGTGTTGAGTGGGGTGGAGAATCGAAATCAGCCATCAAGCCTTGCGGGCGCGCTTCACGGGGCGCTTGGCGGGGGCGGGGGTGGCCGGGGCCTTTTCCGGTTCTTTCATCTTCGTCAGCTTGGTTTGAACGATGGTCAGCAAGTTTTGCACAGTCCAATAGAGGGTCAAGCCCGCGGAATAATTGTAGAGGAAAACCATGAACATGAGCGGCATGTAGCGCATCATCTTCTGTTGCGTGGGATCCATTCCAGGAGACATCGGCGTCAGCCGCGCCTGGAACAGCATGGTCGCTCCCATGATCAGCGGCAGCAGGTTGAACGGGAAGTGCGTGCCCGGGATCATGAACAGGGTGTCCGGCTGGGACAGGTCGCTGATCCACAGGAAGCTGGCCCCGCGCAGTTCGATGGCGCTGCGGATCATCTTGAAGAAACCGAAGAACACGGGAATTTGCAGCAGCATGGGCAGGCAGCCCCCCAGCGGGCTCACCTTGTTTTCCCGCATGAACTCCATGAGCTTCTTGTTCATCTTGGCGGGATCATCCTTGAACTTCTCCTGGATCGCCTTCATCTGGGGCTGCAGCGCCTGCATGCGTTTCATGGAGCGGGTGCTCGCCTGGGTCAGCGGCCAGAAACACAGTTTGATGACGATGGTGATGACGATGATGGCGAGCCCGTAGCCAAAATTGAACGTGTCGTGCAGCCAGTTCATGCTCAGCAACAATCCCTTGGCGAAGAAGCCGAAGAAACCACCGTAGCCCATCACCAGGTCCAGTTCATTGCCATACTGCTTGGCCAGCTTGGCCAGGCGCCAATACTCCTTGGGGCCGGCATAGAACCGGTAGGATTCGGTCGCCGAGGCGCCCGGCGGCAGGGTCTGGGCCGGCTGGGCCAGGGAGGTCAGAAACGCCTCGGGATTCTTGTTGATCCTGCCGCCCGCGTTGATCTCCTCGATGGTGGGTGGGGGCAGGAGTTCCTTGCGGATGTGCAGGGCCGGGGCGTTGGTTTCGGGGATCGCCGCGAGGGCGAAGAACTGGTTGTGCACCGCAGTCCAGACCACGTTGCTTTCTCCGCCCAGATACTCGCTGCGCGGGGTGCCAGGGAAGCAGCCCAGCGTGCGGTTGGCGAACCAGCTGCCCTTGATGTCGGTGGATTTGGCCCCATTGAACCACAGCACCCCCACCTCCTGGCCGTTGTCATGCGGGTTCATCGGGGTGGCGGTCCCGACCACCACTTCGTGCGCCGGAATCGTCAGCGCCGTGTCCGAGCGGTTCTCGAAACGGATCCGCGCGGTGAAGACGTAATT
>JALOTU010000310.1 GCA_025457725.1 Verrucomicrobiota bacterium | reverse complement strand
CCCTTGAGGAGGCTGCGCTTCCTCACCTCCGGCGGTTCTCAGGTCTCCAAGGCCGCCTTCCGATTGCCGGGAACTTTTCCCAGTTGGGAGGACAGGAATCGATGCAGGAAGGCGCTGAGTTCCTTGACCGCCGCAGACGGAGGATTGAGCTGCTGAAGTGCGCTCCAGTCTGATTGGGCAAGGTTGAATGCCAGTTCGTCGGTGGAGGGGGCCAGGTGGGCTTGATCCAAGGCCGGGAACAACCCAAGCGCAGCGAGCAGCTTTAGTTCAAATGCAAAGACAAGCCGGGGTCGTGCTTCGCAAACGGACAGTTGGCCAAGCAGCCCCTTGAACAAATCGAACAGTCCGGGCAAGGGGGTGTCAGATTCAGTGGTTTGCTCCAGCAGCGCAGTGCAATAGGCGGCCAGCTGCAGCCGCCTGATGTCCTGGCGCACCGGGAAATGGAACTCCCGGACTGAGACTTCCCGGAGCGCGTGCAGGTCCGAGCGACCACTGCGGTTGAAGGTGATGGCCCCTTTGGCTACCGTGGAAAGCCGGCCGGCATCCTGTGTCAACCAGCGGACGATCAGGCTGGTTTCAGACATTCGGTGGGTGCGCAGCACGACTCCGGTGGCGGACTCAATCATGGGGACGGGTCCGAGGACCCTGAAGCGGGGGGCGCCGCCGTCGGCGCGGTTGGGGCCGCGAGCTGGGCAGCGGCCTCGGGGCTAAGCTGAAGCGGGCCGGGGTTGTATTTTGGGGCGACGGACCCCAAGCTGATGATGAAGCGGATTCCGTCCGCTACAGGCATTTCCAGCTTGGTCAGATCCTTCTCCGACGCCATCACCAGAAAGCCGCTTGTGGGATTGGGCGTGGTTGGGACGAAGACCGAGACCACTTTCTCCCGGGTCCTCGCCTGGACTTCCTCATTCTGCTCGCTGGTGATGAATCCCAGCGAGTAAAGGCCCTTTCTGGGGAACTCGAGCAACACCACGGTTTGAAAGGAGCTCCCCCGGTCGGAACTAAAGGCTTCATTCACCTGCTTCATGGTGCCGTAGATCTTGTTCAAGAGCGGCACGCGCAACATCAGTGAATCAAACGCGGCGATGATTTTCTTGCCGACGTAATAGCGTCCCAGCAGGCCGACGAGGGCGACCAGGAACGCGGCAATGGCGAGGGTTGCCAGTCCCCAAAACCAGTGGATCTCTCCGTTGACCCCGTTGATGTACTTCCACTCCTTGGGAACCGGAAACAGGAGCATGTTCGTCAGTCTTGTGGTCGTGCCGAAAAGCCACTTCAAGAGCGCAAGCGTGACCACGGCCGGCAGAATAAGAACCAGCCCGGTAACAAAATTGGTGCGCCAACGTCCCCAAAAGGTTTGTTTCACGCTGTCAGTCTAGGGGGGCGAAGGCCATCACTCAAGCGGTCGCTTGAGGGCGGCGTGTGGGTGGATCCGAAGCAATGCCTTCAACCGTCGGTCCTCCTCGCGCTTCATCGCCCTTCGGGCCGCGGGGGAACGATCATCATAGCCCTGAAGGTGGAGAATTCCGTGGATGATGTAGCGGGCAATCTCCGAATCCAGCGAGGTACGGTGCGCACGGGCATGCGCGCGGGCGACGGCAGGGCAGATCAGCAGTTCCCCCTGCAGTGTCTCCTGATGGGGGGACCGGTAGTCAAACGTGATAACGTCCGTTGGCCCTTCGTGATGCAGGTGCTTCTGGTTGATCGAGGCCATGCGCCGGGGGGAGATCAGGTGGATGGCGATGTCGTACGCGGTCAACCCAAGCTGGGTTTCGAGGTGCGCCCGAACCCGCGCGCGCAGGGCGCGGGGGTCAATCGGACAGTCACGCTGCTGATTCCGAAGCGTCAGCCCCCCGGTTGAGGAAGGCGCTTTCGTCATCGCCTGTTCCCCGAATCCGTGCCCCGGTGCTCTTCATAGGCGGCAATGATCCTTTGCACCAAAGGGTGCCGAACGACATCGGACCGGCTGAACTCGACAATGGCGATGCCTTCAATGCCCTTGAGCGCCCGGTGTGCCTCCAACAATCCGGACCGCTTCTGGGCCGGCAGGTCAATCTGCGTCTCGTCACCGGTGATGACCGCCCGCGAGTTGATGCCCAAACGTGTGAGAAACATGAACATCTGCTCGGTGGTCGAATTCTGCGCCTCATCGAGAATGATGAAGGCATGATTCAACGTGCGCCCCCGCATATAGGCCAGCGGTGCGATCTCGATGACGCCGCGCTCCGTGTGCTTCTGAATTTCGTCGGCCGGCAGCATGTCCTGCAGGGCGTCGTGCAAGGGGCGGAGGTAAGGCATGATCTTCTCGTACAGATCGCCCGGCAGGAAACCCAGCGCTTCGCCCGCTTCGACCGCAGGTCGGGTGAGGATGAGTCGGGACACCTTGCCTTCCCGCAGGGCCTGCAGGGCCATGGCGACCGCCAAATAGGTCTTGCCCGTTCCGGCCGGCCCGATGCCGAACGTGACATCGTGACGACGAATGGCGTCCAGGTAGCGTTTCTGGCCGAGCGTCTTGGCGGTCAGGGTGGGTTTTCGTTCGGACGTCACGATGCGATCGGACATCAGTCCGCGCAACGCCTCCACCCCCTCCTCTTGCACCACATTCAGGGCGTGTTGAAACTCACGGTTTCGAATCGGTGCCCCGGCCTTCAATGAGCTCTCCAGCAGCAGGAACAGCTGTTTGCCCTGCTCCACCGAGCGCGCATCCCCTTCGAGCCGGATCCAGCCGTCGCGACAGGTGGTTTTGACGCCGAGAAGCTCATCGAGCGCCTGAAGGTTCCGGGTGTCGTTGTTGTAGAGCTGCTGCGCGGAGCGGGCGTTTTCGAAATGGAGGTTTTCTACAGCCATGGAGGGGACCTTCTATTGTGGATTTGTGGCCAGGGCTTCGCGGAGTTGCCGGGCAATCTCAGTCAAGGCCTGGGGCAAAACCGAAGTCTGGCTCAGTACCGGCATAAAATTGGTGTCGCCACTCCAACGGGGCACCACGTGCAGATGCAGATGTTCGGCGATGCCTGCGCCGGCGCACTTGCCCATGTTGACGCCCACGTTGAAGCCGTCCGGTTTCATGCAGCGGTTCAGCGCGCCGATGCATTCCTGCGTTAGCTTCATGAGCCCGGTCGACTCCTCGTCGGTGAGATCGTTGAGACCGGGCACTTGACGGTAAGGCACCACCATGAGATGTCCGCCGTTGTAAGGGGAGGTGTTCAGCAGCGCGTAACAGGATTTGCGCCGGGCCAGCACATGATTCGCCTCATCGTCGTTGGATTGACCTATGCGGGTGAACAAACTCTCATCCCGCGCCGGTTTGGGGGCGAGGATGTATTCGATGCGCCAGGGGGCATGCAACACGTCCATGCCTCAACACTAGTGAGGTTGAGGCGCGGTGTCAAAGCGACCGGTTGCGGGCGGGAAGATGTGCGGTCACGCGGCCCGGGCCAGCGTCAGCCGGGTGCGCCAGATTTGCACCAGGGCCTTGACGCCCAGCTCAATGAAAAGGAAGGGCTTTCCAATGAAGTCGTTCCCTCCGCTCACACTCGAGTTGGCCCGGCTTTCAAAGCTGTTCAGGGCGGTCACGAACACCACAGGCGTTCGTTTGTTGGCGGAGAACCCGCGCAACTTGCTGCACAGTTCGTAACCGTTGACTTCCGGCATTTCCACATCCAGCACGATCAGGTCGTAGGTGTTTTTCGAAAGCAGTTCGATCGCAGCCTTGGGATCTTCCACGGCGACGGAATTCAACCTGGCCTTTTCCAGCGAATAGGACACGGCGCGACGTGAGATCGCGTCATCGTCCACCACGAGAACCTTGGTGCTCGCGCCGATCTTGCCCGGGTTCTTCAACCCGTATTCCCCCAGCACACCCAGCAAATCGATGGCTGAGGCGAACGTCCGCAGGGTGGAGGCGTTGATCGTCTTGGGTTTGTCGCGGAGTTCCTTGGCCAGCGCCTCAAGCGCTTCCGCCATTTGGGACATGTGGGGCAGATTGGCCACCCCGGCCGCGCCTGTCAGCGCGTGGATCTCACGGTAGAGATTCTCGATCGGTACCTTCCGTGCCTCCTCGTCCTGTGCTTTGGCCAGCAGCTGGTGCAGTGACCGAATCCTGGAGAGTGTGGCCGGAAGCACCTTGGTGAAAGTCGTGGACAGCTCCGCCTGCACTGCCTGATCCTCCGACAGGCTGCTCTCTTGGTGCTGCGGGACGGCGCTTCCAGCAGGATGGGAGATGTGGGAGTAGCCGGCCTTGGGTTGGGAAGCCGGCGCTGCGCCTTCGGCATGTACCAGCGACCGGATGACATCCATGACCGATTTCGGGGTGCTGCTGGCTTTTGACAGGCACTTGGTGGCACCCGCCTTCCATGCCTCCTGCACCATGCTGGTAAGATAGGTGTTGGAAAGCACAATGACCGGA
>JALOTU010000309.1 GCA_025457725.1 Verrucomicrobiota bacterium | reverse complement strand
GCTGCTTCGGCGATCTGATCCGGAGCCGCGTTGGACTTCTCAACGCACTCCTTGAGCCGGTCGTTGTTCAGGAAGCTGATGCTGCCCAAGTCCACCTCGGCCTTGATTTCCGCCCTGCTGAGCGGGTTGTCCCTCGACTGGACCATGATGCCCGCGCTCAGCACACCCACCACCAGTGTTCCCATGACATCTGCCCCATGGCGATGACGGTCATCGGCAACCACGGGTCCTGCGCTTCCTCTCCGTCGTTGTGGCCGGTCTTTGCGCTCATTCAGTCCGCTTCCTTTCCTTTGTTTGGTGAGCCCATTCAGTCGTCGCGCGGGTCACGGTTCAGGCTGTGAGACGAACAGATCCATCCCCAACTGCTGCGACAGGAACTTGGCCACCAACTGCCCCTTGACGCTGTTACCCGCGCTGTCGAGCGGCGGGGCAAACGTTCCGAGACCGCCCTTGCCCGGCGACACGGTGACAATCCCGCCACCGATGCCGCTCTTGCCGGGCAGACCAATGTCGAACAGCCAGTCGCCCGAAGTCTCATACAAACCGGCGGTGGTCATCACCGCCAGCACATAGTGGCAGACCGAAGCGTCCACCACCCGCTCCCGGGTGATCGGATTCACCCCGCCGTCGGCCAGGGTGGCGCCCATCACGGCCAGATCCCTGGCACTCACGTTTAACGCGCACTGTTTGGTATAAAGATCCACCGCTTCGGCTGGGTCCAAGTAAACCCGCCCGCAACTCTGAAGCATTCGGGCGATGCTCTGGTTGCGATAGTTGGTGGCCGTCGCAGAGGCGTACATCTCTGCGTTGAACGGCAGTTTACGCCCGGCAAACCGGGACAATCCGTCACGGATGAACTTCCACTTGGCCTTGAGGTTCGCACCCGGCACCAGGCTCGTCGTGGCGATCGCGCCCGAATTCACCATCGGGTTCGTCCGGCCGTCCGGGTTGCGCTCGATCCCCTCCAGCGAGTTGAACGCGCGCCCGGTGGCATTCACGCCGATCTTCTGGCGGGCCTCCTCCACACCCACCACCTGGCAGACCAGGGCGAACAGGAACGGTTTGGAGACGCTCATGATCGTGAACTCGTGTTCCGAGTCTCCAGCAGCGAATACGTTGCCGCCGGTTCCCACCACGCAGATGCCAAACAACTCGCGCGGCACCTTCGCCAGCGCGGGGTAAACTTGCGAGTTCCTTCCCTCCGTGTCCGACTTGAAACGCTGGTGCGCCTCGACAACCAGCGCCTTCACCTGCTCCGGCGGCGGCAAGTGTCCGGTGGAAACATACGCGCTGCGGCTCTTCTCGCTGGGTTTGATTTGAGCCTTCATGAGGGAAGGACGAAGGAGTGGTCGGGAGGGTGTGTCCGCGCACCCGATAGATGCCAGGGACCACCTGTTACCGCCCGTAATTGTTATTCAGGTTGAATTGGCTGACCTGCGAGGAATGAACCGGCATCGGGGGATGGTCATGGTGGTTTGTGGAAGCCAGCCTTGGATTGGGTATTGGTGAGCTGATCGGTTTGATTCGAAGGGCTCTTGTAAGCATAACCGGCTGGGGTAACAAGCAGTTTCTTGGTGATGCCGGGCGCCTCTTGACACTGCGAATTGCGCCATCAGGGGCAGGGCCAGAGTTGGTTCCAGTGCCCGTTGCGCCGGTCTGGAATGGGTGCGTTTTGGGGTGGACCTCAGCCACGCCTGTCTGACATGGTATCGCGGATTGATATCACGCTCAAGGTGACTGCCGCAGCCGACGCCCAATCCCGAGGAAGCTTCCATTGATGACCTCAGAAACTAACTCCGAGTCGGCACCAGACGCTACAGCCTGGCACGCCCTGAAGGTCGAAGAAGGTCGAAGAGGTGCTGACCCGCCTGACGACCAGCATCGGCGGAGGCCTCGAGAGCGGGGAAGCCTCCACCCGCCTGAATCGGTACGGCCCGAACCGGCTGCCGGAGGGGAAGAAGCGAGGGCCTTTCCTGCGATTCCTGGCCCAGTTGAACAACATCCTCGTTTACGTTCTGCTGGCAGCCGGCTTCACCAAGCTCATGATGAACCTCTGGGTGGACGCGGGGATCATCCTCGGCGTGGTCCTCCTGAACGCGCTGCTGGGGTTTGTCCAGGAAGGGAAGGCGGAGAAGGCGCTGGATTCGATTCGCAACATGCTGTCCGCTGAGGCGAGAACGCTCCGCGCCGGCCAGACGCGCATGGTTCCCGCCGAACAGCTCGTGCCGGGTGACATCGTGCTGCTCGAGTCGGGCGACAGGATTCCCGCGGACCTCCGCCTCGCCGAAGTGAAGAACCTGCGCACCGAAGAGGCGGCACTCACCGGCGAGTCGGTCCCAGCGGACAAAACCACCGACCCCGTCTCGGCCAACGCCACGGTGGGCGACCGCGAATGCATGGCGTTCTCTGGAACCATGGTCGTCTCCGGACGCGCGACGGGGGTGGTCGTCGGGACGGGCGCGGAGACGGAGCTGGGGCGCATCAATCAGTTGCTCGCCAGTGTCAGCCTTCTGGAAACGCCACTCCTGCGCCAGATCAAGAAGTTTGGGTACGTCATTACCGCCGCGGTCGGGATCATTGGTGTTCTGGTGTTCGCCTATGGCAAGTGGGTGACGGGTATGCCGTTCGTGGAACTCTTCCAGGCCGTGACCGGCATCGCCGTCTCGCTGATTCCGGAAGGGTTGCCGGCACTCATCACGATCACTCTCGCGATCGGCGTACAGCGGATGGCGCAGCGCCATGCCATTATCCGGCGCCTCCCGGCGGTCGAGACTCTCGGCTCGGTTTCGCGCATCTGCTCCGACAAGACCGGCACCTTGACGCTGATGGAAATGATGGTGGTCTCGGCCGCCACTGCTGAAGCGGAGTACCAGGTCACCGGCAATGGCTACGCCCCGGAGGGTGCGCTCCAGCAGGACGGGAAGCCGGCGGACAAAGATGCCGTCCTCGAACGGATGGGGCGCGTCTCCCTGCTCTGCAATGACGCGGAGCTGTTCCAGCAGGAAGGAGTATGGAAGGTTGAGGGCGATCCGACGGAGGGGGCCCTCTATCCGTTCGCGACCAAGCTCGGGATGGACCGGCAGGCCGAGCAGGCCGCGTATCCGCGGATCGACGCAATTCCGTTCGAGTCCGAACACAAGTTCATGGCGACGCTTCATCAAGGCAGCGGCGGCAAGCAGATGCTTCTCGTCAAGGGCGCGCCGGAAGTCGTTCTCGATCACTGCGACCGGCAGCAGACTGTTGGCGGAGAGCCGGCGCCGCTGGACCGCAAACGTTTCCTGGAGGCTTCGGACAAGCTCGCCGGTCAGGGCGAGCGCGTGCTGGCGCTTGCGTGGCTGGCGGACCCGGGCGTGAAGGCGGGCAGCCTCGGACCGGCTGACCTGCCGAAGAACCTCGTGCTGCTGGGGCTGATCGGGCTCCTGGACCCGCCACGCAAAGAGGCGATCGCGGCGGTGAAGGAATGCCAGGGCGGCGGCATTCGCGTGACGATGATCACCGGCGATCACAAGATCACCGCCGCCGCGATTGCCGGGATGCTCGGCATCGGCGACGGCAAGACGGCGGTCGCCGGCGTGGAGATCGAGGAGATGGACGAGGCCACCCTGCGGGAAACCGTGCGTGATGTGGACGTGTTCGCGCGCGCCAGCCCCGAGCACAAGCTTCGTCTCGTGAAGGCGATTCAGGCGAACCGCCAGATTGTGGCCATGACTGGCGACGGGGTGAACGATGCGCCCTCGTTGAAGCAGGCCGACATCGGCGTGGCCATGGGCATCAAGGGCACCGAGGTCACCAAGGAAGCGGCCGGGATGATCCTCGCCGACGACAACTTCGCCTCGATCGGCGCGGCGGTGAAGGAGGGGCGCACCGTCTACAACAACATCGAGAAGGCGATCCTGTTCCTGTTACCGACCAACGTCGCCCAGGCGCTGGTGATCGCCGTGGCCATCCTGTTCGGCTTCACCATGCCGATCACTGCACCGCAGGTCCTCTGGGTCAACATGGTGACCTCCGTCGCCCTCGGTCTGGTGATCTCCTTCGAGCCGCACGAGCTGGACGTGATGTTGCGGCCGCCGCGCGCCGTGGACCGGCCGATCCTCACCGGGTTCGGGATCTGGCGGGTTGTCTTTGTCGGCTTGGCGCTCCTGGCCGCCACGTTGTGGGCGTTTTTCTGGATGAAGTCACAGGGTGGCTCGGATGCGCTCGCCCGGACCGTGGCAGTCAACATGATCACGATCGGCCAGGTGTTCTACCTTTTGAACAGTCGCTACCTGCTGGACAGTTCGTTGTCGTTCAAGGCGCATGTTGGCAACAAATACCTGCCTCTGGGCATCGGCGCGGTGGTCATCCTGCAACTCCTGTTCACCTATGCGCCGCCGATGCAGGCGTTGTTCGATAACGAGGCGATCTCGCTGCGCGTCTGGCCCTGGCTCCTTCTGGCCGGCTTCCTCTTCTTCCTGGTCGTCGAAGTGGAGAAGCTGATCATCCGTTCCTCCAGTTCCTTGCGGAGCGCGGTAACCGCGGTCGAGGCCGGAAGAATGAAAGAGTGAACGCCACCACCGCCATGACGCTCCTGGGCGGACTGGGCATGTTCCTGCTCGGTATCCATCACCTCACGGAAGGTCTGAAAGGCCTTTCGGGCGACTCACTGCGCCGGACCCTCCAACGGCTGGTTTCCGGGCGCTTCAGCGCGGTTGCCTCCGGTTCGGTGTTCACGACGCTGATCCAGTCCTCCTCCGCGGCCATCCTCACCGTGATCGGCTTTGTCAGCGCGGGGCTGGTCACCTTCCCGCAGGCGATTGGGGTCATCATGGGCGCAACGCTCGGAACGACCTCGACGCCCTGGCTGGTGGCGGTCTTTGGTTTTCGGATAAGAATTGCCGCCGCCGCCCTTCCGCTCCTCGGCGTGGGCGCCCTGCTGTGGCTGGTGGCTTCCGGCAAAACGCGTTCCGCCGGAGCGATTCTCGCGGGCTTTGGGCTGCTGTTCACCGGCATCGATTACATGCAAACGGGGATGGAGGGGGTCACGTGGAACTTCGATGCGTTCACCGGCCCCGGCTCGATGTGGCTCCTGGCCGGGATCGGGATCATCATGACCATTGTCATGCAGAGCTCGAGCGCCGCTGCGGCGACGACTCTCGTGGCCCTGAATGCGGGTTCGCTGACGTTCGAGCAGGGCTGCGCCCTGATCGTGGGTCAGAGCATCGGCACGACCGGGACGACCGCCCTGGTGATGATCGGCGGCAGCATCGCGGCACGGCGCGCCGCGCTGGGACACATCCTGTTCAGTTCCATTGTCGGCATTTTGGGGATGCTGTTTCTTTCGCCGCTCGTGACAGCCGCAGAGTGGGTCGGTGCTCGCCTCGATGACCCGGAGGGGGTGCTGGCGCTCGCTGCGTTCAGCAGCATTTTCAAGTTCGCGGGCATTCTGGCCTTTTACCCATGGATCGATCATTACTCGCGGCTCATCGTCCGGATCTCAGGGAGGGGCAGCGAGTCGGCGGCAAGCCATCTCGAACCCGTCGTCGCCAGGGCCGGAGGCGGTATCGCACTCGAGGCGGCCTGGCGGGCGGTTTTGGAGGTCGCTCACGTCGCTGTCGATGCGGTCCGCCGGCGGCTGGCTGGCGCATCCGTCAAATTCGACCCGCCGACCGAGGGCGTGCAGCGAATTCGAACACTTTCTCGAATCGCTGGAACTGGAAACCACCGATCTGACGACGATCGGCCCCCGGCTCGTCCGGCTCACCCACGCGCTGGACCATCTCACCCAACTGAATGGCGACCTGATGCGCATCCCGCCCGCCGTCCCCGGCTGGCAGCCGCCGGCGGGATTCGGAGCGGGCGCCCAGGCACTGGCCGCTTGGCTCGACGCCACGAAAGATCCCGGAGCGTCCCCCGACCCGGCGGTCTTCAAGACCCTTGAGAACGCCTCGAAACAGCTCAGCGCTGAACGCCAGACCGGCCGCGAGCAGATGCTGGAAGGTGTCGCCCTGCAACGCACTCCCACGACGACGGCCCGTGCCGCTCTCGACATGCTCGCGTGGACCGATCTCGCGCTCCATCACTCGTGGCGTCTGGCGGAATCGCTGAGAATCGCGTCGGGCAAGT
>JALOTU010000308.1 GCA_025457725.1 Verrucomicrobiota bacterium | reverse complement strand
TACTCCTCCAAACCCATCACCGTGCACACGTGGCCGGCGGCGAGAAAGCCCTGCACCTGGCAGTCGGGGGAGGCGAGCAGCGCTTCCATCGCGGGCGGCACCAGAACGTGGGAAACCAGCCGGGGAATAAACCACACGCACGTCGCCACCTTGCGCCTTCACGCTCAGCAGGTCTTTGCTTTTTCCGGGCACCCGCAGCATGTCGCCGAAGGAGGTGAAGATGACGTTGGACCGGGCGGCAATCTCCAGCGCCTTCTCGATCACCTCCAGGGGGGTCACACAGACGGGGCAACCCGGACCATGAACCAGCCGGAGTTGGGCGGGCAGGAGTTCATCGATGCCAAATTTCACAATGGCGTGGGTCTGACCGCCGCAGACTTCCATGAGGGTCCAGGAGCGGGTGACCACCCGACGAATCTCCGCGGCAAGCTTGCGCGCCCCTGCCGCGTCCCGATATTCGTCAAGATACTTCATGAAGCGGACTTCTCGCCGGCGACCGCCGGGCGCCGGGAGCTCGCGGACGGGACTTCCTCCAGCTCCGCCAGTTCATCCATTTGCCTGAGGTAATCAAACACCTTGTGCGCCTCAGCCTCGTCAACCCGGCTCAGGGCGAAGCCCACATGCACGATGACGTAATCGCCCACAGCCGCCTCGGGCACGTAGGCCAGCGAGGCCTCCTTGATGACGCCGCCGAAGTTGACGCGGCCCATGCGTGTAAGAGGATCCTCCCCGCTAACGCTTTCAATCTTTCCTGGAATCGCCAGACACATGGCCGCCATCGTAGCCGAATGCCGCCCCCCCGGCAATCACTTGCGTCCGGGCCGGGCGGTTCTGATTTCGCCGTGGGGCGCGACCTTCAAGTGTCCTCAGGAACCGGTAATCAGATCGTTTCCAAGTGATTCCAGCCGCGCCCGCCAACCGCACCCCACCGCCTTCGGTCACCTGTCGCAACCCAACGAAGATCCGGGAAGGCTCGTCTTGAGGTTCCAGAGGACCGAGGCCACCTGACCCAGGGCAATCCCGCCGTCGTTGGCCGGCACGCGCTGGTGCCAGTACGGACGAAAGCCCTCCTGCCGCAGTCGGGTAATCGTGCGTTCCAACAGCCGCCGATTCTGAAAGCAGCCGCCGCTCAGGACAACGCTCTCCAACCCTTCCCGCCGCGCCATCGCCACAATCGCCTCGCTCAGCGCATTGTGAAACCGGGCGGAAATCAGACCCACGGGAACGTTCATCCGCAGGTCGGCCAGAACGGCTTCAATCAGTGGTTTCCAGTCAAGCACCGCTGATGCGTGGGGCGCGGGGCGCGAACTGGTTGAGGACGCCCCGGGTTGTTCCGTCCTCCATTGGCCTTTAGTCCCCGGCGATTGGCAATTGCCGATGGGCAATGCGTAAGCCCCCTCCGTGTCCACACCATCCGCGGCAAACTCCAGCGCCATGGCCGCCTGGCCTTCATGGCGCACGAACTGCCGCAAGCCGGTCAAGGAGGCCACCGCGTCAAACAATCGTCCCATGCTGCTGGTCAACGGCGAATTCAGTCCGCGCTCAAGCATCCGCGCAAGCGCACCCAGTTCCTCCGGTGGAAAAGCGCTCCCAACCGGGGTTCCTGCCAACCCTTCAAGCCTTCCTCCCTGGAGTTCATGCAGCAGCCCCAGGGCGCACCGTCGCGGCTCCCTCACTGCCTTGTCTCCACCCGGCAACCGAAACGGCCGCAAGTGGCCCACCCGGCGCCAATCCATGCCTGGTCCCCGACGATCGATCCGAATGAACTCGCCGCCCCACACCGTTCCATCCAACCCGTACCCGGTGCCGTCCCAGGACACACCCAGAACCGGCGCGTCCCGTTCGTTCTCCGCCATGCAGGACAGCACGTGCGCGACGTGGTGCTGCACCTCGACGTGGCGCAGGCTTCCAGCCTGCGAGTTCACCGGCAACCCGGACGACGCCGGAATGTCCTGCAATCCGGCGGGCAACGAAGCCGACGCCACCCTGTCCCGTGCAAACTTGGTCGAGAGATACTCGGGGTGTGCATCCGAGACGAGCTGCGTGGCGCTCACCCCGTAAAGCCGCTGCAGATCGTCGACCACTCGTTGAAACGCCTCCATGGCCGCTTCCGTCTCCAAATCACCAATGTGCTGGCTGACAAACACCTGTGCTCCCACTGAAAGCGCCACCGCATTCTTCAAATGCGCGCCAACCCCCAATGTGATTGCGGATTGCGGATTGCGGATTTCGGAACCCAACCCAACAGGCAGCGGCGCATAGCCGCGCGCCCGCCGCAACACCATCTCCCGGCCCGCCGTCACCCGCACAATCGAGTCATCCACATGACGAACAATGGGCCGGTTGTGAACCAGCAGGCAATCTGCAATGCCGGCCAGGCGCGTCACCGCCTCCGCTTCGTCGGTGCAAATCGGTTCATCCGAGAGATTGCCGCTCGTGGCCACCACCGGAAACCCAATCTCCCGCAGCAACAGGTGATGCAACGGCGTGTAGGGCAGGAGGGCGCCCAGCCAGGGATTGCCTGGGGCAACCGCCGGGGCAATGCAGCCCTTGCTGGATGGCAGGCATCGAGCGCCGGGCTGCTCACTCCGCCGCCTTAGCAGCACAATGGGCGCTTCCGGCGAACTCAACAACCGTTCCTCCAGTGGCACCACCTCGCAGTGTTCGCGCACGCTCTCTACGGAGGGAAACATGACCGCAAACGGCTTCTCCTCGCGATGCTTTCTCTCGCGCAGCCTGCCCACAACCGACTCGTCCGATGCGCGGCACAGAAGATGAAAACCACCCAACCCCTTCACCGCCACGATGGCACCGTCGGCAATGGCTTTGGCGGCAGCCAGCAGCGCCTCGTGTCCGATAGCGCCCCGTCCTGCCGCCGGGTGGTCACGCGTGTGAAAGCGCGGCCCCCCCGCGTTTCCACTTGCCGGATCACACCCCCACAGTTCCAGTTGCGGACCGCACCGCGGACAGGCATTGGGCTGCGCATGAAAGCGCCGGCTTGCCGGGTTCTCATACTCGGCCCGACACTCGTCACACATCGCGAATCCTTTCATCGACGTGTTCGGCCGGTCATAGGGCAATGCCTCGATGATGGAGAATCGCGGGCCGCAGTTGGTGCAGTTGGTGAAGGGATAAAGATGGCGCCGGTCGGCCGGATCCAGAACCTCGCCCAGGCACTCCGGGCACGTGGCAATGTCGGGCAGGATCAACGCGGACTTCTCCCCGACCACATCGCTCTTCCGGATCTCGAACCCCTCGAACCCGAGCGCATCCAGCCAGGTCGGTTCCAGGCTCTGGATGAAGGCGCGGACGGGCGCCTCAGCCTGAACCCGGATCAGGAATTCCTCCAGCGCCTCCCGCGACCCCTCAACCTCAATGAGGACGCCCTGCGAAGAATTGTTCACCCAACCGCGCAAGCCGAGCTCCGACGCCAACCGGAAGACAAACGGCCGGAATCCAACGCCCTGAACCGCTCCCCGAATGACCACGCGCAATCTCATCAGCGACACCCCAACTGCGCCTCGATCAACTGCAAAACCCGCTTCACGCCGCCTTCCACCCCGCGCCTGGCCATCGGTGACAGCTGTTCGCCGATTCCCATCTCCGACACCGGAATGGCCACCATCCAGGCTTCCGGGCAGCGCCCGAAGACGGAACGGGCGAGATGCAGCAACCCCCCGGGACTGGCCGTGTGCACCATCACCTGATGCCGCCCCTCGGGTTCAACCTTCGAAACTTGAACCGAGTCCCCCGGCAGATCCATCGCCGCATCCACGAAGATCAGGGCGCGCGACCGCGAGATGGGATCCGCCAGCTCGGGCGTCAATTGATGGCAGGCAAGGGTCTGAACACCCTCCAGCTGTTTGGCCTCGATCAACTCCACCACCGCCGGCCCCACTCCGTCGTCGCCCCGCAACGTGCTGCCATAGCCGATGATCAGCACCGGCCCATCCTGTGATCAGCACCGGCCCATCCTGCCCGGCCCCTGAAAGTGTTGGATTCATCACGCCGTCCATTCTCCGGACTGCAGGCTGCGGGCGCACGCAGAAAAAGTTCCGGACCGGCGGGACCCGGGCATAATGGATCACGCACGGCCGGACGGGCGCGCTGAGCCCAACCCGCTTTCCATCGCGCCCGCATTGCCGGACAACCCGCTCGTTTCCCTTGGCAGGGGAGCGCGGTTACTGTCAACCCATGTCGCGCATGTTACCCATGACCGCCGTGATCGCCCAGCTGGCATTGCCCGCGGGGCGGACCGTATACGGGGGCGGTGTATCATGTGATGGCCCGCGGCAACCCGGGCCGGGAGCTCTTCGCTGATGACCTGGATCGGAAGCGATGGCCGGAGACACTG
>JALOTU010000307.1 GCA_025457725.1 Verrucomicrobiota bacterium | reverse complement strand
GGTGGGCCCGTTGGTGTTCCATTGGTAGCCGGCGAAATCCAGCGCGCCGTCCATGGTGAAGGGCGGAAGGTTGGTCGGCACCGCCCCGTGGTTGGTGACGGCGAAATGCCAGTCCTGACCCGCATTGTTATCCCAGGCGCCGGCACCGTTGTTGAATGCGCAATCCAGTTGAGCCGCATTTGCCGGAACGGTGACGGTCAACTCCCAGACGTTGGAGGCGGCGTTGAAGGTCATGGCTGAATCGGGATTCAGCACGGTGCTCCAGTTGTTCCACCCGAGATGCAGAAAAACGGGACTGGCGCTGGAGAGGGGGCCGGCGCTGGCGTCGTAGGCCAGCGTTGCCGGCGCTCCGGCAACCGGCGGATGGGGAGTCACGCTCACGCGCGGCCCGGTGACGCTGGATTCGCCCGAGCCCTCGTCCACCCACACATGCTGGATGTCGCTGCGATGACGGTTGCCGCGGCTGTCGGTGGCCTCGATGTAATAATCCAGCAGCGCGTTGGTGTAGCCGGCCACTCTCGCCCAGTATTGGTCGGCGATGGCGGCGGGGAGCAGGAAGAAGCTGATGTTGGGATCATTGTTCACGTTGCCGGTCGGCACAATCCGGCGGGTCATGGGCAGCGCCGTCCAGGCGCCCACCCCGGGCCCGCCCGCGTAGGTCTCGTTGTCGTTGTTGTCCAGGGGATTCACCCCGTCCTGGTCCTGGCGCACCAGCAGGGCGACGTTGGTCACCCCGCTTACATCGTAAACATGCGTCCAGATGTGGAAGTCGCAGGAGTAAGCCGGCTGGCCGTCAAACCCGACCGCCTTGTACCCGGTGAGCGGGCCCCAGCCTTTGCCGCCGGGATTCCAGGGAAAGCGTTGCGGTTTCAAAACGGTGGGGGGCGTCTGATCGAGCGACCCGTCGCCGATGACATTGGTGGCGAAGGCAATGGCACGGTTGACGGCCAGCGTTTGTTTGACCTCATCATCAAGGGAGGTGCCGTAGTACATGAACCCGCTGTCGAGCCCTCCCAGGTAGAAGTGCCACGCCTGCTCGGCGGGGTTCGGATTATTGCTGGCGCCATTCTTCTGGACGGGTTCCTGAATCCTGGCCGCCTGCACGGAACCGCCGGTGTCGACCGTGATCTGTTCGGCGGTCTCGCAGTAATTGGCGCCCGCCATCAGCACCGCCCAATTGCGCCAGTCCTCCGCCCATCCGTTCTCGATATCGTACCAGGTCCGCGGATCATTGGGGTTGTAACCCGGATCACCGGGCGACCGCGTCGGGGGCCAGAGCCAGTTGATGAACTGGGGATGACCCCAGTCGTTGCCGGCATTCACCCAGGCCCCGTCCTCGACGTGAACCACATCGGTGACAGGCGGCGGATGATCGGCCAGGAACTGCTGGATGGTGGTCGGGCGATACCCCTTGCCCGCCGCCGCGTTGAACAGATCCTTCACGGAACCTTGGTAATAGCTGCTGCCACCGCCCCACGCGTTGTCGCCATCGTGCGCCATCAGGACCAGGCTGGGATGGGCGGGATCGTTGAACGGGGCGATGTGTGCGTCGATGTCGCCGGTGCCCATCGGGCTGAATCCGTTTTGATAGCTAAGCAGGTCCCCCATGGGCACGACGGTGATGCTGCTTTCGGCGCCGGTTTCGGGGTTCACGTATTTGGTGCGATGTGCCTGGTAGGCGAAGGGGGCGGGGAACGCGCCGCCCCGGCCGTCGAGCGTCCCGCTCCACCATTGGTTGGCCGGCACGTAGGGGCCCAGTTGATCGGCGCGGTTGGGCGGGTCCATGTTCCATCCGCTGTTGCCGCGTTGGGCAACCTCGAGGTAATTGGTGCAGGTGCGGGCCAGGTGGCTGTTGGCCACGATGGTCCACTCGTAGCCCTCCTCGACGAGGACGGGGATCATGTGGCGCGAGAAGGCGCATTCGATCGGCCAGAATCCCTTCGAGTGATCGCTCTGATTGCTGTTGCCGCCCCAGCTCTTCCACCAAATTTCGCGGAAGATCTGGATTTCCTTGCGCAACACACTTTTGGGCAGCAGCGGGCCGAAGGAATGATGATACGTCATGCCCAGCATGTCGGCCCGGGGATAACCGCCTGAGGTCCGGTAGGTGGGGGTTGAACCGCGAGCCTGGGTGTAGCCTGCGTTCCAGCCCGGGCTGTAGCCGTAGCGATTGTCCTTGCCGAGGCTCCAGATGTTCTCCTGCAGCGAGCCCGAGTAGCTGACGGACGCCCCGCCGTCGGGGTGGGAGAGAATCGTGTTGATCGAATCCCGGCCGCCGGACTGGTACGCGTTCACCCGGTCCGCCTTGTCGAACACCGCGTCGAACTCGCCGCCGTCCCCGCTGACCAGCGCGTTGCGCGGATGCTTGTCCGTCGAACCCGGATAGTAGTTGCCGGTGTTGGAGAGCTTGAGATTGATGGAATCGCCGGCGAACTGATAGCGATTGGTTTGGGGGGCGAGGTTTGGGGGGCGAACGGATTGAGTTCCGGCCAGTAAATGGGTTGATGCAGATGCCAGTGGTAGGCGAGGTGCACGGAATCACTGGCCGGGGCTGCCGGCAGCATCGCCAGGAGCATCCATCCACCGGCGGCGGCGCTGACTACGGGCCTCATGAGCTGAGCATTCTCCCAGGTATCATTGCGCGCATTGAGCCCTGGAGCCTGGCAGGGCGTCGGTGTCCCGACGCCGGCCGCGCGCAGCGCGGCCCTACCCGGTCTTGGGGGAGGGCTCCTGTCAAAAACGGTCGCATGTTCATCAGAATCAATGTGCTGGCAATGTTCCCATACTGCAACGAACGCGGGGTGTTTTCCCACCGCACGTTTGTGCGGGTGGATCACTGCAGGAAGTCCGTTGGTTCCCGCCGGCTTTGGGGCGACGACAGCAGCGTTTGCACCCCGGAGCGCGGACATTTTGTCCGCGAGAAGGCTTGCGCAACCGGTTCGGGCGGACAGGAATGTCCACGCTCCATGTTCGCGCCCCTTGCCTGTGCGTTGTCGGTATTTGATTTGAATCCGGCGAGGCAAACCCCTACAAGAAGCGCATGTGGCAGCTATTTCGTGAATTCCTGCAGTTTCTCCGTCAGGAGAAGAAGTGGTGGCTCATCCCGCTGGTGCTCATGCTGCTGGTGCTTGCGGCATTGATCGTGTTCAGCGGCGGATCGGTGCTGGCTCCGTTGATGTATCCGTTCATGTAATCCAACCGCGTGCGCCACATCCTGGGCATCTCAGCGTATTATCATGATTCGGCCGCCGCGTTGCTGGTGGACGGCCGGATCGCCGCCGCCGCCCAGGAGGAGCGGTTCAGTCGCAAGAAGAACGACGAGCGATTTCCCCGGCACGCCGTCGCCTTCTGCCTGCGGCACGCCGGGCTCCAGGAGTCGGACCTGGATGCGGTGGTGTTTTACGACAAGCCGATCATCAAGTTTGCGCGCCTGCTGGAATCCTACCTGGCCGTGGCGCCGGGCGGCTGGCTGACCTTCCCCCGCGTGGTGCCCCCCTGGCTGGGCGAGAAGCTGAATCTGCGCGGCACCCTCCGGTATGAAATGCCGGGGCTCCGGCCGGAGACACCCGTGCTCTTCACCGAACATCACCAGTCCCACGCCGCCAGCGCGTTCTTCCCCTCGCCCTTCGAGCAGGCGGCCATCCTGACCGTGGACGGCGTCGGTGAGTGGGCCACCACCACCATCGGGGTCGGACGAGCCAACGAAGTGGAGATTCTCAAGGAGCTGAAGTTTCCGCATTCGCTGGGCCTGCTGTATTCCGCGTTCACCGCCTACTGCGGCTTTCGCATCAACTCGGGCGAATACAAACTCATGGGCCTGGCGCCCTATGGCGAGCCGCGTTTCGTGGACACCATTTACGAGCACTTGATCGCCGTGAAGGACGACGGTTCGCTGCGTTTGAATCTGGATTACTTCGAGTTTCTCCGCAGCCTGCGCATGACGAACGCCCGGTTCGACCGGTTGTTCGGCGGCCCGCCGCGCCCGCCCGAAACCCCGGTCGAGCAACGGCACATGGATGTGGCCCGGTCCATCCAGACTGTGACCGAACAGGCGATGCTGCGGCTGGCCCGGCACGCCCGCGCGGTGACCGGACAAACCAACCTCTGCCTGGCCGGCGGCGTGGCGCTCAACTGTGTCGCCAACGGCCTGATCCTGCGTGAGAAGATCTTTGACCGGATCTGGATTCAACCCGCGGCCGGGGACGCCGGCGGGGCGCTTGGCGCCGCCCTGGCGGTGTGGCACATGCGCCGGGAGAGCCCCCAACCGCGCACGCCGATGCTGCCGGATGCGATGCAAGGCGCCTTCCTGGGGCCGGAATTCTCCGATGCGGAAATCGAGGCTGTGTTGCGTCAGCACAACGCGGTGTATGAAAAACTGGACCGGGAAAGCCTGCTCGACCGGGTGGTGGGATTGCTGGCGGACGAGAAGATCGTGGGCTGGGTCCAGGGACGCATGGAATTCGGCCCGCGCGCGCTGGGGCATCGCTCGATTCTTGGCGATCCGCGCTCGCCCCGGATGCAGTCCGTTCTGAATCTCAAGGTGAAATTCCGCGAATCCTTCCGGCCCTTCGCCCCGGCCGTCCTGCGGGAACGCGCCCCGGAATTCTTCGAGCTGGACGCCGATTCCCCCTACATGCTGCTGGTGGCGCCGGTGCATCCCTCGCAGCGTCTCGATGTGGCTGCGGGGGCGCACGGGTTGGACCGGCTCAAACAGTTGCGGTCGCGGGTGCCCGCCGTGACGCATGTCGATTTCTCCGCCCGCGTCCAGACGGTGACGGCGGAGCAGAATCCATCGTTCCACGCGGTGCTATCACGCTTTGAGGCGAAGACGGGGTGTCCCGTGCTGGTGAACACCTCGTTCAATGTGCGGGGCGAACCGGTCGTGTGCACGCCGGACGACGCCTACCGTTGTTTCGTGAACACGGAGATGGATGCCCTGGCCATCGGCAGCTTCCTGCTGGATCGCAACGCCCAGCCCAACCAGGGCGTGAAGCAGAAGTTTCACCCCGTGCCCGACTAACTGCACCGACTCCATGCAGCCGCGAAATAGAGCGCCGCAATCGAGCCTTGATCCGGAGCGCGGACATTCCTGTCCGCGCGAAGGTCATGAGCCTGCGGCGGGCGGACAGGAATTTCCGCGCTCCGATGGACGGTTCCAGGAGAGCCCTGGACACCACTGTTGGTCGTACGAGAGGGCCTTTCGTGGTCAACCCAAGCTTTGGAAAGGACGTTCGCCATGCTGCGACTGAAGGAGAAACCGATCGAGTGGATCAAGTTCACGGCGGTCATGGGCCTGGTGCTGAACATTGTGCTGTGGCTGATGTGGTGGCGCGGGCGGATTCCCCTGCCGGTGGCGGTGGCCGCGGCGGTCGTGGCGGTCGTGGCACTGGTGCTGTCCCTGATTCGCCCGCGATGGTTCCGGGGGTTCTATCGCGGAGGCATGACCGTCAGCTTCCACATCGGCCAGGTCATCGGGAAGGTGATGCTCACCCTGTTCTTCTTCCTCCTCGTCACCCCCCTCGGTCTGGCGCTGCGGTTGATGGGCAAGGATCTCTTGCGGTTGAAGCATGGGGGCGAGGAGTCCACCTGGTGGCAGCCTGCCAAAAACAACCGCGAGTTTGACCGGCTGTTTTGACGGCGGGCAGACGCGTCTTAATCCGGGAGGTATCGCCGGCTTTCCAGCCGGCAAAGTGAACCCACCTACATGCCATCCTATGCCCTGGCCGGTTGAAAACCCGCGCTACCCCGAAAACACGGGTTCATTTGATGCGTTTGCCCAGGAACCGCATGAACGTGCGATTGCGGCGCACGACGATTACGGTAAATTAAGAGGCATATGTCCACATTGAATCACCCCGGCACCCTGATGGATCGTCTTCGCCGCCCCGGCGTTGGACGTCTCCTGGCGCTGTTGATGTCCGTAATCGGCATCCTGACCGGCTGGGCGCAATCGAGCCGACCCGGGATGGGGGCAACCCCCTATGCCGACAGCGGTGGGGGTGTGACCTTCCGGGTTTGGGCTCCGAACGCGACGAATGTGGCGGTGCGGGGTTCCTTCAACGGCTGGGGGCAGACGACCATGGTCAGCGAAGGGCCTTCCGGCAACTGGTCGGTGGATGTGCCCGGAGCGGCTGCCGGCAACCAGTACAAGTTCTACCTCAACAACTCCATATGGAAGAAGGACCCGCGCGGGCGCCAGGTGGTGCATTCGCAGGACAACTCGATCGTTTATGATCCGAACGCCTTCAACTGGAGTGGCGACAGCCGGCTGGGCGCGAACGAATCGGATCTGGTGATTTATGAGATGCACGTGGGAGCCTTCCACGATCCCTCCCCCTGGCCCATCAACAATCTCCCCGGCAAGTTCAGCGATGCCATC
>JALOTU010000306.1 GCA_025457725.1 Verrucomicrobiota bacterium | reverse complement strand
CCGATCGTCCTTGCCTGCAGCTGAATAACGCGCCGTCGCACGGCCAACGGCAGCTCCGCATACGGCGGAGTGCCATTGCCCAGCCACTGTTGAGCCAGTTGATCGATGCAATCGGCCTCGGCTGACAGGATGAATGCGGTGCGGCAGAGCACCGACTCGATCGCAGGTTGATAAGCCTTCCGCAGCAACGGCAACAGTCCATGCCGTACCTTGTTGCGCAGGTGCTCCGTGCAGGCATTGCTGGCATCGACGCGAAAGCGCACACCCATCTGCTGCGCATAAGAGCTGATTGCCGTGCGCCGAACCTCGATCAAGGGACGCGCAATGCGAAGATTGGAATCCGCCGGGGAGGGATCGCACGCCCCCATTCCACCGAGTCCCCCCGACCCGCTGCCGCGCAACAGCCGCAACAGAACCAGCTCCGCCTGGTCGTCGGCGTGATGTGCCAGGGCGATCACCCGACACTTCCGCCGGCGTGCGCACTGCGCCAGGAAACGATGCCGAACATCCCGCGCAGCCATTTCCAGGGAGACTTTCAGGCGCTTTGCATGGCTCATGACGTCGCGCCGGGCGACCATGCAGGGAAGCCCCAAGGCCTTGCATTGTGCCCGAACAAACCGCTCGTCCCCGCCGCTGCTCCGGCCACGCAATTGATGGTTCAAATGCGCCCCGATGAGTTTCCATCCCCGCAGCGGCGCCTGTTCGTGGAGCAGGCGGAGAAGGACCATGGAGTCCACCCCGCCGGACACCCCCACCAGGATGCGGCTGCCGGCGGGGAGGATTCCGTGCCGGTCGATGGTCCGCACCATGGTCTCCGCGATTGAACTCACACCTTGATTCTACCCGGCCCAACCCCCGCCGCAAAGCGAGCATATTTGTCCTGGTACCATCCGTGTTGAAATGGGACCGCAACGGAGCCGGCTTTCCGGGGCCTACGGATTGCGCTTCACTTTCGCACGGCAAAACGGCTCAATCCCCAAGGTGATCGCCAGACGCATTCTGTTGTTCAGTATCAATCAATACGACTTCCCCTACCCGGTCTTTCCCCTGGGGGCCATGCAGGTAGAGGCGGCCTTGAAACAGGCCGGTCACCACGTGCATTTTGTCGATTACAACGTCAATCGCGCGCCGGTTCCGGAGCTCGTCGCCACCTTCAAGCCCGAATACGTGGGGATCTCCCTGCGGAACATTGATGACGCCTTGATCCAGAGGCGCGAAACTTTCTTTGACAGTCTGCTGAATCTGGTGGGCGAACTGCGGCAGCACACCCGGGCAATCATTGTTCTGGGCGGGAGCGGGTACTCGATCTTCCCCGAAGAACTGCTGGAACGCTCCGGCGCCGATTACGGCATTCAAGGCGAGGGCGAAACCCGGTTCCTCAAGCTCATCGAGGCGCTGGACCGGGGAAGCGATTGCTCCCACCTCGCGGGATTGGTTTACCGCCAAAATGGTGTCGTCCGGTTAAACGCGCGAGCCCGCGTGGAATCGGGCGGGGACATCATCACAAGCCAGGCCTCTCCCGAGCTCACGGGGTATTATCTGCGGCGGAGTTCGATGCTGAATCTGCAGACCCAGCGCGGTTGCGCCCTCGAATGCTGCTATTGCACCTATCCCTTGCTCGAGGGCCGGAACTACCGAAGGCGTCCGCCGGAGGTGATCGCGGATGAGCTGGCCGCCATGGAAGCGCGGGGCGCACGCTACGTCTTCATTGTGGACTCCGTGTTCAACACCTCCCAGGCGCATGTCATCGGAATCTGCGAGGCCATTCTGAAACGCGGCCTGAAGCTCAAATGGTGTTGCTTCCTTCGCCCCAAACGCCTCACGCGCGACCTCATGAACTTGATGGCCCGCGCCGGCCTCACCCACATCGAGTTCGGCTCGGATAGCTTCTCCGACCCGGTGCTGGAGGCCTATGGCAAGGCGTTGACCTACCGGGATATTCTGGAAGCCAGCGAACACGCCGCCGCGGCGAACATTGACTACGCCCACTTCCTGATCCTGGGAGGACCCGGCGAAACGGCTGCCACGTTGGAGGAGACCATCACCAACTCGAAGCGACTGCCCAACGCCACCCTGATGGCCCGCGTGGGCATGCGCGTGTATCCCGGCACCCCGCTCTTTGACCGCCTCAATCAACAGCCCGATGGCCCGCCCCTGCCGCCCTTGTTGCAGCCCTATTATTACATCGCCCCACCGCTCACGCAGGAGGGCGTGCTGACCCGGCTGCGCGAAGCGGCTGCCGAGAGTTCCAACTGGATTTACGATGATCCTCCGCCCGAATACTACAAGATGGCCGAGCGCCTGCGCTCCCGTGGTGTTATCGGCCCGCTGTGGGCCTACTTCGCCATGATGCAACGACTGGGAGGGCTGGGAGCGGCTTGACCCGTGTCTCGTGCTTCAGCGGCGGCTTTGCCTCCCCAAGCACAGGATCAACCCGCGTTCAAGGCCCGGTTCATTCGCTCCACCGTGTCATCCACCTGGGCTGTGGACAACATCCCCACGGTGATGGCATCCACCAGGTTCCTTTCAAAGACGTACTTCAGCGAGGCGTCCTTTTCCTCAGGTTTGACCAGTTTGCCGGCGCCGAAGATTTTCATTCCCACCACGGCCTTGCCATTGGCGCGCGCTCGCTGCAAGACCCCCGCCACCTCCTCCGCCGTCCCGTCCATGGAATAGGGTTTGCCCCCCATGTGGTTGATCCGGGCGAAAATCACATCCACCCAGGGATGGTCCGCCGCAACTTCCAGCGCGCCCAGATCGTGGCAGGAGGTTCCCACAGCCCGGACCACCCCCTTTTCCTTGAGGCCGCTCAGCTCGTCGCGCACGCGTTCGTATTGCTCCGGCCATTTGGAATTGGTGGTGCAGTGAATCAAGCAGACATCCAGGGTGTCGGTGTTCAACTCCTTGCGGAACCGGTCCACCTCCACCACAGCGCCACCCGAGGGCTGATTCCACTCCTGCTCGCGCACCCAGATCTTGCTCAGGAGGACATACTTTTCCCGATCCTGCCCGGCCAACGACTTGCGCACGTAGTCGTGCGATCCATAGAGGTCGGCCATGTCCAGAAACCGGATGCCGGTATCATAGCCGTGCCGCAGCAGGCTCACACACGCCTCCTCACCCAAACGCGTCTGCTCCGAGGAACGCGCGAAGCCATTGAATCCGGTTCCCTGCGCCAGTCTCGACACCCGAATGCCGGTCTTGCCCAGCGGGACGAGATCCGCCGCCGCTCGACTGGAGGCCGATTCCGCGAGCATCCGGGGTGCGGAAAAGGCCACAGCGGCGCCAGCCATTGTTCGCGCAAGAAACTTCCGGCGTGACCAGCCTGAAGGCTCAATGGGTGAGCGGGAAGGGTTCATGTTGGCTCAGGGTATACGTTGTTGCTCTGAAACCATTAACTCAGAGGCCTTGGAAACACAACCCCTCGCGACTGCCCTGGCTCCAGGTCTCCGGATGAAACGATCCGCACCCGAGCCCCGACCCCGTGGCATTGAATGTTCAGGGATTGAAACCAATCACAGCGCCCTCCCGTCTGCTAGGGCAGTATGTTGAAGTCATTGCCGGCCACCCGATGGGATTACACCCATGCTGCGCACCTGCTGAATCGCGCTGGATTCGGGGGGACGCCCGGGGAAATTCAGACGCTCGTTGGGCTGGGACCCCAGAAGTCCGTCAACTGGTTTGTTGACTACGAAAGAGAGCCCGACCTCGCCCGCAACCCTGATTGGGCCGTGCCGGACCCGATGCGGATCGCACGGCTTGCGCAGGCCCGGCAGGCCTCCGAGGAGGAACGACGAACCCTGCGCCAGCAGGAACAGCGATCGCAGCGCCAGCATCTTGTGGAACTTCAGGGGTGGTGGCTGAACTTGATGGCCACCACCTCCCGGCCGCTGCAGGAAAAGATGACCCTGTTCTGGCACGGCCACTTCGCGACCAGTTTCATCAAGGTGAGGGATGCCTATCTGATGTGGTTGCAGAACGACCTCTTCCGGCGTCACGCCACCGGCAACTGGCTGGAATTGCTTGTGGACGTGTCCCGCGATCCCGCCATGCTGGTCTGGCTCGACCAGGCCCAAAGCCGAAGAAAGCATCCCAACGAGAATTTCGCCCGCGAGTTGATGGAGCTCTTCACCCTCGGCGAGGGCCACTACTCCGAAACGGACGTCACCGAATCGGCGCGCGCATTCACGGGTTGGAGCTATGACCGGGTGCGACAGGAATTCGCCTGGCGCCCATCCCAGCACGACCCCGGGACCAAAACGTTTCTGGGAGTGACGGGAACCCTTGATGGCAATGAGGTGATCGCAACGATTGTCGAGCAGCCGCAATCCGCGCGCTTCATCACCGCCAAACTTTGGAACTACTTCGCGGGCACCCCGCCCTCGCCTGAACTGAACGAAGCGCTGGCCCAGCGCTTTCGCGACTCCGGCAACGAGTTCAAACCCGTCCTGCGCGCCATGTTCCTCAGCGAGGAGTTTTACGCGCCGGAGGTCATCCGGAACCAGGTGAAGAGCCCCTCGCAATGGCTGGTCAGCAGCTCCCGAATGTTGGAGCGCGATTTGCCCCCCCCATTTGTGTGCTCGCGCCTCACAAAGAATCTTGGTCAGGAGTTGTTCCTTCCACCCAATGTGAAAGGCTGGGACGGCGGCGCGTCATGGATCACCACCAACAGCCTCCTCACCCGCTACAACCAGGCCGCCTTGCTGGTCTACGGCGGGCCCGCCTTCGTGCGCGGCCTCAGCAAGAGCGACCGTGCATCCATGGACCGACCCATTCTCAACCAGCTCGCACGGGCAGGCACGGGCGGCGTGGACGTAACCCGGCTGCTCACCCCGGCCGAACGACAGGACAAGGGGCTGCTGAT
>JALOTU010000305.1 GCA_025457725.1 Verrucomicrobiota bacterium | reverse complement strand
GTTCATTCCGTCGAGCACCACCTCCGACGGCAGGAGTTCCGCCGTGAGCTTCCAGCAATCCAGCGCGGCGTATTTGAGTTCCTGAAGATCGTTCAGCACATCAAAGGTGGCCTTCAGGTCCAGTGCGTTGGTGTAGGCGGGCCCGAGCCGTGCCACTTCCTTTTCCACGGATCGCAGCCGCCAGCCTTCCACGCCCAGCACCGCGAAGTAAGCCAGCACGCCCAGGACGTAAATCCCGCAGGGCGAAATCCGCGGGGAGCAGTCCCCGGATCATGTCCCCCGACTGCGCGGCGCGGTTCGCGCAGGAGAGCGCAAGCTCCTCGGGAGAGGCGGGCGCGATCAAGACGATCTCCTCCCCGAGACCTTCCTTCAGCGCGGACAGCCATCCGGCCTGCGTTTCCTCGCCCGCCACCAGATGCCAGCGAGGGGATTGGGTGAGCCAGCCCTCCACTTCGCCCGCCCAGGCCATTTGCAGGAGTTGATCGCGCAGCGCGCCGGCGGCGTTCCCGTCGGCGGGGCGCTGGATCAGGCCCAGGCTGCGGAGGATTCCGCCGGACCACCAGGCCACGAGCGCCTTGTCGGGCGCGCCGGAAAGATCAGGCAGAATCCAGGCGCCGTCCGTGTCCGGCTTCAGGGCCATCAGCTGGTCCACCGCGGGACAATCGAGCCGGTCCGTGAACAGTCCCGCCGTTTCGAGCCTGCCGAGGAAGGCCTCCGCGGCGGCGCGTTCGGCCATCACCACCAGCACGGTCTGCATCCCCTCGGCCCCCTCGCCCAGCGTGATGGCATTCCAGAGCAGCTGCGCGACCGGCATGGGCGAGAGCTTTTCCAGCTGCAATTCCACCATGGCGGTCAGCTCGGTCGGGGGACATTGGGGCAGCTGCACCACGCGCAGAAACACCTCCTCGGAGGGAAGCCAGGCCACGTTCAAACGCGGCTGCAGCAGGGATTGCCAGGTCTTGCCCGCCACAGCGGGCGGCATGGGGCGTCCCGCCGGAAGGGTTTGTCCGCCCTTGGGGACAAAGCGTTTGCCTTTGAGATCGAAGTGCCAGACCTGGTGCTGTTCCGCGCCGGTGTGGAAAACATTGCAGGATGGCCACTTTTTCGCCGCCATATCAGCTCTTGGTGACCATCTGCGTCTGCCCACCCACCAGCGCGTCCAGATGCTCCTCGATCTGGGTCACGCGCAGCACCTCCTCAATGGTGGTGACCCCGTTGCGGACCTTGTTCCAGCCGTCCACGCGGAGCGTGCGCATGCCGTCCTCGATCGCCGCCTGCGCGATGGTGCTGGCGGCGGCCCGTTGCAGAATCAGCGGACGCAACGCCTCGGTGACCACCAGCAGCTCGTAGATCGCCAGCCGCCCCTGGTAGCCCAGCTGCCGGCAATCCTCGCACCCGGCCCCGTGCCAGAACTTGGCGGTGGGAATCTCCGCCTCGGGAAAGCTGATCCGGCGCAGGTAGGACGGCTCCACCTTCTGCTCGGTCTTGCAGGTGGGACAGATCGTGCGCACCAGGCGCTGGGCCATGATGGCCTCGAGGGAGGACGCCACCAGGAAGGGTTCGATCCCCATGTCGATCAAACGCGTGAATGCGCTGGGCGAATCGTTGGTGTGCAGGGTGCTGAAGACCAGGTGGCCCGTGAGCGCCGCGCGGATGGCGATCTCCGCGGTTTCCAGATCGCGGATCTCGCCCACCATGATCACGTTGGGATCCTGGCGCAGGATGTGGCGCAGCCCCATGGCGAAGGTCAGCCCGATGTCCGGCCGCACCGCGATCTGGTTGATCCCCTTGAGCTCATATTCCACCGGCTCCTCCACCGTGATGATGCGTTTGTGCACCGAGTTGATGGAGCTGAGCATCGCGTAGAGCGACGTGGACTTGCCCGATCCGGTGGGTCCGGTGACGAGCATGATGCCGTGGGGCTTGACGATCAGGTCGCGGATGGCGGTTTCGTCCTTGGGCGAAAAGCCCAGCTTGTCCAGGCTGAGGAAGATCTTGCCGCGGCTCAACAACCGCAACGAGGTGCTCTCGCCATAGACGGTCGGCACGGTGGAGACGCGGATGTCGATCTCCTCGCCCTTGATGCGCACATTGATGCGGCCGTCCTGCGGGAGCCGTTTCTCGGCGATGTTCATGCCCGACATCACCTTGATGCGCGAGAGGATGGAGGATTGGAACCGCTTCAACTGGGGCGGCATGGGCGTCTGATGCAGGATGCCGTCGATGCGGTAACGGATGCGCAGTTCGTCCTCCTGCGGCTCCAGATGGATGTCCGTGGCGCGATCCTTGTAGGCCTCCCAGATGATCTGGTTGACGAACTTGATCACGCTGGCCTCCTGGTCGCCCTCGGTGATGTCCTTGTCGTAGGTGATGTCCAGGTCCACCGAGTCCTCCTCCTGGTCCATCTGGTCGAGCGTCTCGGCGCCGACGCCGTAATACTTCTTCAGCGCCTTCTCGATTTCCGCGCGCGGGGCCAGGGCGAACTGGACGGGGTCCGAGACCGAAAACCGCACCGCATTGAGCATGGCGCTGTCAAACGGGTTGCTCACGGCCACCTGGAGGGTGCCCTCCTCGAACCGGGTTGGAAAAATGGTGTGCTGGAAGGCCACCTTGGTCGCGATCCGCACCCGCGCCTCCGGTCCGATGCTCAGCTTGGGGAGATCCACGAACGGCCAGCCCAGTGCGTTGGCCAGCTTCTGGAGAAACACGTCCTCGGCCACACCGCGTTCGCGCGCAATGAAGCCCATCAATGTTTCCTGTGAACCGCTTTCCACCGCCACCCGCCATGCCTTGCCCAGTTCGTCGAACTCGATCGGCGTGGCCAGCCCGGCCTGGCCCAGAAACTCTCTTAAGGTTACAAACGGCATTCAGTAAGGGTCCCGACGTTACCAGTTGTTACACGGCTGCCCAGAAAAAGTTGCTCCCGGGACGCAGGTTTCCCGACCACGCCGAGGTTGCGGACAAGGGCCGGCAGCGGGGGGTATCCCCGCTCTTGCAAGCTTGGCTGCAGGAGCGGCAGGAGAGGATGGCGGAATCAACCGTCGAGGGTCCAACCCTGACGATACTGGCGGCTGAGGAACTGGTTGGCGGCGGCGTTGTTGGTCACCTTGCCGGCGACCCCGTCGTATTCGATCCGGCTGCCGGCCCGGTAGGCCACCAGTCCCAACAGCATTTGCTCGATCGCCGTCCCGGAGTAGTCGAAGTTGCAGGACGTCTGCAGATCGCCTTTGCAGGCCTCAAACCATTCCTGCTGGAATCCGCGCATGGAGGGAATCACATCCTCCTCGGGACGCGGTTTGTAGTAGGTCATGTCCGAGCGGTTGCCCAGCGGGATGATCAGGCGCCGCTCGAAATCACAGATGAGATAGCCCTGCGAGCCGCTGAACAGGGCGCCGTGCCCGATCTTGTTCAGATCCACCCAGTTCGAGGGCGACTTGGGCATGGCGCCGCCCTGGTACCAGGCGATCTTGATGGCCGGACGCCAGTCGTTGGCGGGATGCTCGAAATGCGCCTCGAGTTCCACCGGGGTGATGTCGGGATTGTAAGGGTCGCCCTTGGCTTCGGCAGCGGTGGGCAGGCCCGCATCCACGGCATTCCAAACCAGGTCCATCGTGTGGCTGCCCATGTCGCCCACCTGCCCCGTGCCAAAGTCCCAATACATGTTCCAATGCAGACAATTGGCCCCGGGCTGCCCGCCAAAGTAGCCGGGGTTGTAAGGACGATCGGGGATGGGTCCAAGCCAGAGATCATAGTGCAGGGTCGCCGGCGGTTCTCCCTCCGGGGGCAGATAGGCGTCGCGTCGAAGCTGGCGATTGCCCCAGGCGCAGGCTTCCTCCAGCTCGCCGATGGCGCCGTCGCGGATCAGTTCGCGGACCCGGTTGAAATTCGGGTAGGCATGCCGCTGCGTGCCCACCTGCGTGGCCAGCTTGTCGCGTTTCTTGAGGTAATGGGCGCGGACCAGCCGGACCTCCTCGACGGTGTTGCCCATCGGCTTTTCGCAGTAAACATGCAGGTCGCGGTTCATGGCCCAATTGGAGATGAACGCGTGACTGAAGTCGGGCGTGCAAATGACGACGGCATCGAGGTCCTTCTGCTCCAGGCACCGTCGCCAGTCCACGTAATGCTTGGCGCCGGGAAACTTCCCGGCGGCCAGTGCCAGGTGGGTTTCATCCACATC
>JALOTU010000304.1 GCA_025457725.1 Verrucomicrobiota bacterium | reverse complement strand
AGGGCCTCGATGGATTGCTTGAGCGAGTGCACGGCTTTGCCCATGTCCACCGTCAGGGTGTCACGGAGCTTGTCCACGTGCCGCGCCATGGGCTCGACGCGAATGTCAAACTCCCGGGTCCAGCGGCGGATGACGTCGAGCTTGTCCCGGGCTTCGTCCACCGCCGCGCGCGCCCGGCGGACGGCCTGCTGATGGCCCTGGGTGGGTTCGGCGAGATTCCCGATGCGGGCGCTGAAGAGCTCCTGCTGCTTCATTTCCAACAGGCGCGTGCGGCGCCGGAGCTCGTTCTGCCAATGCACATGCCGGTCGCCCTCCACCCAGTTGCGGGTGCGCTTGACCTCGTCGCTGATCTCGTCCATGGCGCGCCTGGCCTTGTCCAGATAGACGACCAGGCGGTTCTGGAACGATTCCAGCGCCTCGACGGAGGTGATGTTTGCGCGGTCCGCCACGGGTCAGCGCTGCTTGAGATACTCCTCGATGCGCTGCGCCTTGCGCAGGAGGTAGGGCGTGTGCTGGTTGGAAACCTCCATGAACTTCTTGAGCGCCTTGGTCGTCTGCCGGAATTCATCCGCGAACTTGACATGTTCCTGGTCCTGCCAGCTGTCGCCCAGCGACGCGAACCGCGCCTGCAACATCGACAGACGATTTTGCAGATCCAGGTTGAATCGCTTGAGCTCCTCGGCAAAGCGCCGGACTTCCTCCGGGTCCATGACAGCTTGTGGCATAATGATTCCTCTCCGTGGCTGCGGCTCCAGGCCGGGGTCGATTCCGGACGGCGGCCTGATGATGCAGCCACGGTAGCAGACCCGGCCAGATTCGTCCAAGCCGTAACCGTGGATCCGCCGGCGTCCCGTCCACAAACCCCGCGCGCCACTCTTGAGCCCGGTGCGAACGGCAGGGCTGTGAAGCATCCGGGTTGAGACGGAACGAATTCCTTCAGCCCATCCCCTCCGTTCGGTTTTGGAGTGGTCGCAGCCGCTTCATCGAAGCTTTCACAAGCTTCGCGGCCCAGGGGGAGCGGCGGTTTACTCCGCATCCTCGAACCCGGCGCCGGGTTCGGGCACAAACGCCTGCTTGTTCACCTTGCGCATGGCCTCCTCGTAATCCTTGGTCAACGCCGCCTCGGCACCCAGCACGCCGGGCATCTTGTTCTTTTCCTCGAGGGCCACCTTGGCGGCGATTTCCGGCGTCGGCAGGACGGTTGGCTTGATGAAGATCATGAGTTCGTTGCGGGATTTGCTGTCGGATTGGGCGCGGAAGAGGATGCCCAGGCCGGGAATATCCTTAAGGAAGGGCACGCCGGACCGGGAGGTGCGCTGGTCGGCGCCGATGAAGCCGCCCAGCACGATGGTTTCGCCGCTCTTGACGGCCACCTTGGCGTTGGCGCTGCGATCCTGGGTGACGGGCACGAGCCCGACGTTTTCGATCAGCACCTCGCCGCCGACCGACTGGATGTTCTGGCTGATGTCCATGACCACCAGTCCGTCCGGGTTGATCAGCGGCAGCACGTTCAGATCGATGCCGATGCGCTGCTGCTGGATCGAGGAGAAGCCGCCATAGACTCCGCCGAAGGAACTGCCGGTGGGATACGGCCGGGTCTCGCCCACGAACAGGTTGGCCTCGACGGCGTGGGAGGTCTGGACGCGCGGACGGGACAGGATGCTCACATTGTTGTCCTGGGCGGCGGCGGTGACGGCGACCAGCAGGTCATCCTGGTACTTGGCGTAGTAGCTGAATCCCCCCAGCAGGTTGGTGGCGTTCTTGATGTTTTCCGGATTGATGAAGTTGACGTTGTTGAAGACCCCGCCGGCGCCGGTCCAGTCCTCGTTGAACTCCTTGCCCGTCTGCAAATAGCTGATGCCCCAGTCGAAGCTGTCGCCCAAAGCCACCTCGATCACCAGCGCCTCGATCAGCACCTGGGCGAGGACCACGTCGAGTTTGCTGATGATGTCCTTGATCATGGCCATGTCCTGCTTGGAGGCGAAGATCAGGAGCGAGTTCGTGCGCTCGTCGGCGATGATCCGGGTTTGGCCGAGGATTTCCAGGTCGCCCGAGACGCTGGCCTTGTTGATGATGGAGCGGAGCCGGTCGGTGAAGGAAGCGCCGCCGCCCGGGGCGTTGGCGGCCTGCTGCGGGACGTAGCCGCCGTAGCGCTGGTTCTGTTGGCCGTAAGGGTTGCCCGGCGCGCCGGAGGTGCGTTGACGCGACGAGGACCCCACCCGGCTGCTGGTGCTGCCGCCGCCCACGCTGGTGCTGCCGCCCCCGGTGCTCAGGCTGTTCAGGGCGGTGGCGATGTCCGCGGCCAGGGCGTACTTGATGGGGATCACCTCGGAGGAATAGTTCGACTCCACCGTCACATCGATGCGTTGGATCATCTCCAGCATGCGTTTCACGTTCTCGGTGAAATCGCGCAGGATGAGAATGTTGCTGCTTTCGATGGCCAGCACGGAGTTGGGGATCTTGGAGAACGGCTGCAGGGCGGGGATCACCTCGCTGGCCTTCACGTTCTTGAGCTGGACCACATGCGACACGTACTGGCCGAGATCCGGCAGGGTTTCGGCGCCGAGGCTGCTGACCGGCGCGCCCTCCTGCCCCGCCTGCGCCATGGGCACCGCCTTCACGAATTTTTCACCGATATCGATCATGGAAATGCCGTTGAGGGCGAGCACGGCGTCGAGTGCCTGAATGGCCTCGGCTTTGGTCAGGTCGGTCTGGGTCATCAGCGTGATGGTTCCCGCCGGGAGCGACGAAGGTCGAAGAATGGTGCGATTCACCAGGTCGGCATAAATCTCCAGCACCTGGTCGAGATCAGCGGCGGGAAACTGGATGGTGCCCTTGGGGATGATCTGGCTGCCGTCCGCCTTTGGCCCGGGTTGAGCCGCGGCCGGGGCATCGACCGGCGCGGCCGGCGCTCCGGGGGCAAGGTCGTTGGAGGGGGCGGATGCGCCCGGAGGCGGCGCGGTGGGCGGGACAGCATCGGGAGCGGCCTGAGGCGGCGTTTGCGCCTGCGCGCCGACGAGTGCGACCAGGGACAGGAGGGTGGCGAGGAAGGGCTTCTGGAAGATGGATTTCATTTCTTTGCGGTCTTCGCGGGTTTGGATTTCGAGGCGGTGGCGGGGTCCACCCGGTAGCTGGAAACCAGTTTGATGTTGGCGGAAAGATTGTAGCGCTGGGCGTCGGGCCGGACGGAGAGGTCGCGCACGCGGATGGTGGAGTTGCCCGAGCCCAGATCATAAAGAAACTCCACCAGCTCCGCCTCATCCGAGAGCGTGGTGATGTTCTGGGTTTGCTCGATGAAGAATTCATTGGTCCGCGTCATCTGGCGGGAGTTGCCGGTGATGCCCACCTGGTGCGCGGAGGCCTGCTTTTGAATGGAGCGCAGCAGCTCGATCGCCTGGTCCTGCACCCGCACATTCGAGCCGGCGGCTTCCAGGCGGGTGACTTCGGCCTCCCGCTCCGCCTTTTTGCCGATCTCCTCCCGGTAGAGCGCCAGCTTCTTGATCGCCTGTTGGCGCTGGGCCTGAAGCCGTTGCAGGTCGCCGAAGTGGGGCCAGACGAACCAGATGTTGACGACCACGAACAGCACCAGTGCCACCACGACCAGAAGGCGGCGTTCCCCGGCGCGAAGATTGAGCTTCTCAGCCATGTTAACGCACCTCCGATCGTCTCAGCACCAGGCTGAAGTTCCAGGACATTTCCGCGGCGCGCGGGCTTTTTTTGTAGCTCAACTGTTCCCCCTGCCCAGGGTCGAACAGCGGCTTGCCATCCACCTTGACATTGCGGAGGGCGGCGGAGAAATCGATCAGGGCATCCACTGAAGTCTCGGGGACGGTTCCATTGAGGGTGAGCTTGGAGCCGTCGCTGAAGTTCATTCCGTCGAGCACCACCTCCGACGGCAGGAGTTCCGCCGTGAGCTTCCAGCAATCCAGCGCGGCGTATTTG
>JALOTU010000303.1 GCA_025457725.1 Verrucomicrobiota bacterium | reverse complement strand
CCCGCTCCACGGAATCCAGTTGTCCGGCATCAAGAAATCCGAGGCGGTGATCCGTCCCGGCGGCAGCGACCACCGGCATCAGCACGGAGTCGAAAAGCGCGCTCATCGGGCTCGTTTTCAGATAGTTGTCCACCAATTCCATTTCATCGTGTTCGCCCACGCGAAGCAGCCGTTGGTAACAGTCCTCCGCGGGGGTCAACGCCTCGTCATCGCTCAGGACGATGCTGAGAAACGCCAGCTTCGGAATGTGGCGTCCCATGACCACCAGACAAACCGTTAGAGGAGTTGCCAGCACCAGGCCCACCGGTCCCCACAACCACGTCCACACCAGGGCGGCCACGATCAGCGCGATCGGTGTCACCCCGGTGCTGGATCCGTAAAGCCATGGGTCCATGACATTGTTGCTGATCAGTTCCAGCACGATGAACAGCGCCAGGGTCATGAGCGGGATCACCCATCCCGGAGATGAGGCGAGCGAGAGCAGGATGGGAAATACGGCGGCAATCCACGGACCCAGGTAGGGAATGAAACGCAGCACGGCCGCCAGCGCGCCCCACAGGAACGCATTCGGCACGCCGATGAAATAAAGCCCGATGGCCAATGCAATCCCGTAGGTCACGTTGACCACGAGTTGCATCAGCAGATATTTCGAAACCCTGGCGCCCGCGTCATCCATCGCGCGCGCCGTCGTGCTCATGCGTCCCTGTCCGATCAGGCGGATCAGCCGGTTGCGCAGCTCCTCCCGCTGCAGCAGCATGAAAACCAGCAGAATGAGCACCAGCCCCGCTGTTCCAAGCGGCCCGAGTACCGGTGTCAGAACCACCTGCATGAACTCAAGCCGCTGGTTTTTTTCACCGACGATCTCCACCGGCATTGCTTGATCCGGAGCTCGGCCAGTGGAATCCGAGGCGGCGAGGTCGTCATCCTGCGAAGCGCCCGGCAGATCCTTCTTCAGGTCTTCGAGGGTTTCCGAAACGATTGCGAGAGGCCCATGGCCCGGCAATTGGATCGAGCGCAATTTGGCCTGGATGTTCACCTTGTAGCCGGGCAGCTGCCCGGCAAGATCGATGGCCTGGCGGGTCAGCACCCAACCCACACCGCCGGTGGCGGCGAACATCATCAGCACCACCAGCAACACCGCCCCGATCCGCCCGAGCCAGCGCTGGAGACGTGTGACCAGCGGGGCGAGCATGAATGTCAGGAGGGCGGACAATGCCAACGGCATGAGAAGTCCCCGGCCGAAATACAAGGTCAGCACGATGAAGGCGCTGAGAACCACATTGGAAATGGTGGCCAGTGACTCCGCGGAAGATGGGCGTTTTGCGGGGATGGCCATAAGGATTTCCGGTCCTTCCAGTACATGAAGGACGTTCCAGACGGATTCAACCCGTCAAGAACGTCCCTGTCGGACACGTGCGATAGGCCGTGTTTCCGAGAAATCGGTTACCGATTTTCAGCATCCACCTTGGCCTTGGCGGCATCGGCTTCCGCATCGGCTTTCTTCTTGTCGGCATCGAGTTGTGCCTGGGCGGAGTCCTTGTTGGCCTCGATTCTGGCCTTGTCGATCTTCGCGTTCACATCGGTTTGTTCTTTCGCGTATTCGGCGCGCGTGTCCACTGCGTCCTTGCGTGTATCAATCGCCTCCTTGGTGGCGTCTGTGTTGTCATCAATTGCGGCTTTCTGCTTGTTGCAGCTGATCGTGAGGACAGCGGCAATCGCGACGATTGCATAGGTTGGGTATTTCATGGTCGTGTGTTTCTATGGTTATCTATGTTTGTTTGCGTTACTTCTTCCGGGATTTCCCGGCGGATTGCCCGTCATCTTCCTTGTCCGAATCGGGTTTCCGGCCGGCGGGTGGTTTTGCCGCCTTCTCCGGCTGCCCTCCCCCGCCCTTCGGCTTCCCTTCTTCAGCGGGCTTCTCGGGAGCGGTCTTCCCGGACTGGCGGGGTTGTGCCTTGCGCTCCGGCTCTTTGGCTTTGGGTTGCGGTTGGGTTTTGCGTTCCGGTTCACTGGCTTTGGGTTGCTGCTCCGGCCGCAAGTCCTTTTGCGGCTTATCCACACGCCTTTCGGGTTGTGGTTGTGGTTTTTTGGTTGGAGCTTCCACTGCGCGTTGCCTGGCTGGCTGTTCTTCTTTCACGCGAGGGGACGCGTCTTTGCGCTCAGGCTTCTGCGGTTCTTTCTTTGCCTCGGGTTCGCGCGGTTCCTGTTGGCGCCTGGCTTCGGGCCGGGGCTTGTCGGCATCCGTCTGGCGTTCGGGCTTCCGGGTTTTCGGTTCGACGGTGGCCGGTGCCTGCTGCCGTTTTGGCGGAGCCTGTTCGGGGGACAACCTGGCGGGCTCAATGCCCACGATCGGTGATTTGGGGCGTCTCACTTTTGTCGCCTTGATTTCCCGCTCCTCTTTTCCGGTTGGGGTTTTGGCTCCCTCGGCTTCCAGCGCCTGCCGCTGATCTCGGCTTTTGCGCACTTCCCGGCCAAGATCCGCCAGCCTCTCTTTTTCCTTTTTGGCCACGGGCTGAAGCCGCATGGCGCCGCCTTCGCGTTTGGCCAATTGGTCCAGCGGGTCGGCCATCATCAGGCGATTCCGTGTGACTTCGGCCGAATCCATTTTGAGCCTTTTCTGGTCGGCCCAGGTGCGGGGCGGCCGCGCGGACTCGTGATCGCGGCGATAATCATAGGATTCTACATAGCGGCGTTCCCAATCCCGGTCCTGCCGGTGCGTCCAACGCCGGTAGGAATACACCGGATCGTAGCCGTAACGGCTGGATTGATAGGCATACGGCGAATAATACCCGTTGTTCCGGTATCTCCGGTCGTAATAGTCGCCGAAGTAGTAGTGATGATAGTTTGGCCTCAGGAAAAGGTGCTCCATCAGGGACACGAGCCCGATGGCGACTACCGGCGAGTAGGAATAGCCCGGGCGCGAATAGTAACCCGATTGAAAGTAAACCGGGGCATAGAGAACACCCCGCCGTTCAAAGCTATGGTCCCAATAGCCATCGACGAAGACATGGCCGCGCGGTGTCCAGACATAGCGGGCGGGAATCCAATCCCAATCCGAGCGCCCTTGCGCCCAGTATCCGGGTCTCCATGCGTAGCGTTCCTGCCGCCACATCCAGTTTCCCGGCGTCCAGCCATAGTCGCGCGAGGGAGCCGCGACATTGGGGCCCGCTTCCACGGTCATCGGGGGTCTTGGAAGATACGTGGTTTACTGAATTGAGGAATCGGCCCAATATCCGGATACCCACTGGTGACCTTGTCCTGATGCGCCCCAATATCCGGACGTCCATTGGCGGCCGGGCGGCAGGGCGCGCCATGTGCCGCTGATCCAGAGGTAGTCGCTCCGCTCGTCATCCCAGCCCCAATAACCTGGAATCCAGGTGATGTTGTCCCCCGCAGGCCGCACCTCGGGCGGCAGTTCCTCGATGGCGGCTGGAGGCGCCTTCTCCACCATGACACCCGGTTCGGGATTGTAGCTGACCATTCCGGCGAACGCCTCGTGGACCGGTCCCCGGGTGAGCACCTGCGCACCCGGGTCATCGATTGCGGAATCCTCCGCCTGCCCGGTTGCGATGGCGGCCCCGAAGCCGAGCAGGACGATCCTTGCCAGCGTAATTCCAATGGATTGATATTTCATGACGATTTTCAGGTTTTATGTGTTTCTTGATCTGTCACGCGAATGGCCACTGGCGTGGTGGTGTTGGATTCAATATCCCCGCCGCCCCGCTCAGATTTTCCCAAGCACCAGCAGGATGATCAGGATGACGAGAATCAGGCCCAGCGCGCCACTTGGGAAATAGCCCCAGCTCCGGCTGTGCGGCCATGTGGGGATCGCCCCAAGCAGGAGCAAAACGATCACAACAAGCAGAATGGTTCCTATTGACATGGATATGTTATGTTTTTCCGCATCCGATCCAGCTCCTGCTGTAGCGAGTCCCGCAGGTCGG
>JALOTU010000017.1 GCA_025457725.1 Verrucomicrobiota bacterium | reverse complement strand
CGGTGTGGTGGACCCCACGCTGACCAATCCGATCAGCCAATGGACCAACGACGCCGACGGCGACTTGCTGGCGACGATCTGGGAATATGCCTTTGCCACGAATCCATTGGATTCAAATTCTGTGAAACGGATCACCGGTCGAGTGACGGGGGATGGAACCAACAACTGGATGCAGATGGTGGTGCCGCGCGACCAGCGGCGACAGGTCCTCATCCAGGGACGGGTCTCAACCGACCTGGTGGATTGGTTGACAGGCGAACCCCATACCACCGTCGCGGAGGAGGCCCAGGCTTCCATGACCCTGCAAAGTGCCGTGCCGGTGGAAGCTGCCCCCAAACAATTCCTCGGGGCGGAAATTGGCGTTCCCTAAGCGAGCCACACCGATGGGGAAGGGGCATGTCTGTGAAGACCCGCCGCTCGGATCGGAGCCCCGCGGGTCTGCCAAGAACCGCAGGACGATCAGATCTTAGCCACGCCTTCACTCTTCCGGGCTGCCCGTTCCAACCGACTCCCACTTTTGGGGGAATAGACCAGGGCCGCGCCACGCTTATCCTGTCGCGCAAGCCTGAGAAAAACAATTCCACGCAGTAGCAGGTTTCAGTGCGAAGGCCCGGATCCACGGTGGGTGCGGGGTTGTATGACAGGAAGGAACAATAGCAGCAGGTGAAACCGCAGGAATTAGTACCAAAAGCAGGAAACAGACATAAAGCATACCCGCATAGTAACAATTGGAGTGCTTGCTGCCACAGCGATGGCCGCGCAGGCTGCATTGGTTGTGGATCTGGACTCCCAGATTGGATCGAGCGTGCTGCTCGCAAACGGCAACGAGGTCACCTCGTGGGTCAACCAGGGCACGGGAGGCAGCGCCTATAATGCGCTGGGCCTCATCGGAAAGGTCTTGTATCCAAGCGCCAGCACTTCGCCGACGGCGTTGTCCGGACTGGACATGGGCAGCACACGCAACGCCCTTCGGTTGGCGCCAGCCGGCGCCAGTCAGAACGCCCTTCTGAATTTCTCCAGCAATGGCAAGGATGGCTTCACAGTCTTCGTTGCGTTCAAGGCGGATTCGATCCTGTTGGACCCGGTGCGAAACACCGTTCTTGTCAATCACGGCAATGCGGCCACAGCAAACTCGTTCGGGCTGAGATACGACCAGACTGGCACGATGAACATGTTCATGGGGGGCGTCCTGTACAACAAGGGGGGATCTGATCTGAAGGTTGAGGTTGGAGACACCATTGTCTATGGAGTGCGCTACACCGCCGCAACCGGTGCCTTCGAATTCTGGGATTCCAAGAACGACAGTATCCTCGCCGGGACCAGCGTTGCGAACGGCAACTTCTCGTCCACGCAGCCTCTGTATCTCGGAGGGAGCGGGAACGACCAGCAATGGATGGAGGGGATGATTGGTGAGGTGCTGTTCTACGACAACGTTCTGACAGAACAGGAATTCTCTGACGCGCAGGCGGCGCTGGTGAACACCTGGGTGGTGCCCGAGCCTTCGGCGATCAGTCTGGCCGGTCTTGCGGGGCTGGGGCTCTTCCTGCGCCGCCGCCATTCCAAGTAAGCACTGTCCCCCGGGACGGAAAGTTTGAGGCGCGCCACCTCGGGAACGAATGTTCCCGAGGTGATTTGCATTTCGCGCGCCGGCGAATGCCCGTCATGCGGCCGCAGTTGTCGCGTCGAGCCTGCGTGCCCGTCGAAGTGTTTGCCAAGAGGGGTGGCTCGATTTCGGCGTCCGCTTCAGGAACAAACCCTCCCTTCCACGACACGCCGAAGGCGACAACCTCGCCCGGTTCCAGTCACATGGCACTCCCGACTCCCCTCTTTGGGGGAATGGACTTCCAGGGCGGGGGAGCTAGATTGGGACAGGTCACTGAACAGAATGGTAACGGTGCATGAGTTCTCAAGCCAACAGCCTTCTCGAAAGGTCGCGTCTCTACCGGGAGTTTCTGGCGGAGCGTGAGGAGATTCTGCGCCACGAGTGGACGGAATCGGAGCGGGCCGTCGGGATATCGGTTTCGAGGCGGCCTTGGTCAGCTGGACGGTTTATCATCGCTGCAACTGGCGGAAGATGCGGCAACGTCAGCGAACGGCTGTTGTCCGCGGAGATTGCCTCAACAAATTGGGTTGGTTGAGTTCGTTGGCAGCAACCGCCGGGGTGGCGGTTGCTGCCATTTCTCATTTTAAATCATTGATCAACTAGCGTGAAACAATTGAACGTTGCGTTTTGCTGGGTGGCGATTGTGCTCTCCGGTCTTGCTTTCGTCATCCAGACGGCAACCGCGGAGGTCGCCAACCTGATCCCCAGCCCCGGTGTTCCCGATGGTGCTTATACCAGTGATACCTACAACGGGCGCGCGGTCTGGCTGCCGGCCAATTATTTGTATTTCAATGTGCCGGGAACGTTTCCCTTGACGCCGGGCCAGCCCGTCTATGTGCGCATCGAATACGACGACACCGGCCGGGGGCGACTGGCAGTCCAATATGATTCCACACTGGGCAGCTTCTATCGCAATGCCGAAATCCATTCCCGCTCCAGCCGCGTCGGCGTCGGCGGTTTTGTCGATTCCTATCAATGTTTCCAAGCCCCGCGTTTTGCGGGCGGGCAGAACGGCGGCAACGATTTTCGGATCCAGCTCAGCGGCACCGATGGAACGCCCTTGCGCATCGCCAGCGTGCAAATCAGCACCGCGCCCTATTCCGACGCCCAGTTCAGTTATGCCCTCTCCCAGCCCTGGCTGGCCCCGCCGACCGGCCCCGTCAAGGATTTCACGGACAACCAGACGGTGGTGGGCAAGGTCATGGCCGGTTATCAGGGCTGGTTTGCCGTGCCCAATGATCCGGATGATCTCGGCTGGCGTCACTGGGGACGGTCCTCCGGGATTGATCCGTCCCCGAGCCAGATCACCGTGGACATGTGGCCCTGGCTCGATGAATACAATCCCGACCAAATCTATCCGGCGGGCGCGATGGTGCATCAGGACGGCCGGCCGGCGTATCTGTTTTCTTCGCGCGATCTGGAAACCGTGCAACGCCACTTCCGGTGGATGCGTGAACACAACATCGACGGGGTCTATCTTCAGCGCTTCGTGAGCAAGAACAGCGGCGGCCACAACGGCAATCCCGAGTTTGTGCTCGCCAATGTCCGGAAGGCCGCCGCGGCCGAGGGACGCGTCTGGGCCCTGGAATATGATGTCAGCGGGCTGGATGGCAACGAAACCACCCGGGCGGATATTCCTTATCAGCTCGAAGTGATCACCAACGACTGGAACTATCTGGTCAACCAGTGCGGCATTCTTGATGACCCGCGATATCTTCATGAAAATGGCAAACCGGTCCTGTTCATCTGGGGGTTTGGAACCGGGAACAATATCTCCACCGCGGCGGAAGCCGATCCGGTGATCAGTTGGTTTACGAATCAGAACCTCTACCTGATCGGCGGTGTTTCACGAGGCCGGATCAACGATGCGAACTGGCAGCCGGTTTTGAGAAAATATGACCAGCTCCTGGAGTGGATGGAGGGCGATTTGCCCGACCTGATCACCCGGCGACAACAGCTCCAAGGTTTCGGCATGAAGATTCTGCCGCACGCCTGGCCCGGGTTCTCCTGGAACAACCTGAAGCAAACGGTTTTTCCGTATCAATATACGGCCCGCAATGGCGGGGCCTTCTATTGGACCCGGATTCACAACGCGGTCAGTTGCGGCGCGGATCAAATCTTCCTCGGCATGTTTGATGAGTATGATGAAGGAACCGCCATCATGCCGATGTCCGACAACCATCCCGACATTTATGATGCCGGGGGAACGAACACCTGGGGGCACTATCTCGACAACGAAGGGCGCGATCCGTTCTGGTATCTGCGCCTGAGCGGGGCCGCGCGTGAAATGCTCAATGGCCAGCGCGCGCTGACCTCGACGCTTCCGCTGGAAAACGCGCTGACGCCCGTGGCCTGCGGAGGCGACGATGCCACCGTGTATCTCGGCGCCACGGACATCACCGACAGCCTGACCCACATCCAATGGGCAGATGGACCCACGTCCGGCCTGTTCCTTGGCAACCACGACTGCCGGACCAATGCGAATCTCTATTTCTATTTCAAAATCGATGACGCCTTCTGCTCCAGCAACACCGGCGGACAGGCCGCCACCGTGGAAATCGAGTATTTCGACAACACCGTCGGCACGATCTTCAAACTCCAGTATGACAGCCTGACGGCAGCCTACACCACGCATCCCACCAGCGTGACCACCACCGGGACCGGCGGCTGGAAGAATTTTCGCTGGACCGTCACCAACGGCTTTTTCGGCAACCGGCAGAACGGCGGGGCCGACTTCCGCATCGCGCTCAACGCGGGAAAGGTGGCCGCCATTCGCCGGGTCAGCGTCTTCCTGCCCGAGGAGCAGACTGGAGACGTCGTGGCCGATGCGCCCCGGCTCGGTATTGTGAACGACCAGTTGGCCTGGCCTGCCTTGTCGGACGCCACCGGCTGGCGCCTGTTTGAAACGACCGATCTCAGCAGCACCAACTGGCAGGAGGTAGCGGGGCCGTTCATTTTTGCCAATGGCATGGTTTACCACGATGTTGACCCGCCCTCGGCAGACTCTGCAGCGTTCTTCCGGCTGATGCGTCCGCCCAGGCAGTAGGTTCAGTTGGATCCGGCCGCGACCGGGAGCATGAAATTGGCAGGGCGTCAGTGGTGTTGAGGAACCAGTCATGATGCAATTATGCGGGAACACATTCAGGTACTGGTTGCTGGCAGGCGCATTGTCTGCCGGATGGATTCTGGGTTCGGCGCAGGTTGAGGGAGTGGAGATCAGCGAGTTCATGGCGAAGAACGAGTCGACGCTGGCGACTGCCGAAGGCCTCTACGAGGATTGGATTGAAATCCACAACAGTTCGGGAGCGGCGGTGGACCTGGCGGGATGGTATTTGACCGACGACCCGTCCGATCTTCGAAAATGGCAGTTCCCCAGCACCGCTGCAACGTCCCCTCTCGCCGATGACGGCTATCTGGTGGTGTTCGCAGATGATTCCGTCGATGCGGTAGTGGGCAACGAATTGCACGCCAGTTTCAAACTGGGATCGGGTGGGGAATACCTGGCGTTGGTCGAGCCGGATGGTGAAACGGTTGCCTACCAGTACAACCCGGAATACCCCGGTCAGAGTGCCGACATTTCGTATGGAGTCGACGCGGCGTCCGGTGTGCACGCCTATTTTGCGGCACCCAGCCCGGGATCTGCCAACGGACAGGCGATTGCGGATGCGGTGAAGTTTTCGGCGGACAGCGGCACGTTTACAGTGCCCTTCACTCTTCTGCTTTCCGTCGACTCGCCCACAGCGGAGATCCGCTTCACCCTGGACGGGACGATTCCTGACGCCAACGCGTTCCTGTATGTGTCGGGGATTCCGGTGAGCACAACGGTTCGGGTGCGCGCGCGCGCCTTCGAGTCCGGGTTGGTGGATGGTCCCGTGGTGAGCGAAACATTCCATCACCTGGACACCGGCGCAGCCGCGTTTTCCTCGGATCTGCCATTGGTGGTGGTCGATAATTTCGGGGCAGGGGAGATCCCCGATCCCTTGACCCCCACCCGGCAGTCAAGCCAGGTGATGTTTTTCGAGCCGCTCGACGGGGTGACCCGTTTGACCAACAAACCCTCCATCGCATCGCGGGCCGGCATTCGACGCCGCGGTGAATCCTCGCTGCGCAACACAGCCAACAAACCCAACCTGTCGCTCGAAACCTGGGGGGAAACGGACGAGGAAGCCCGCACCATCAAGCCGTTCGGGTTTCCGGCGGAATCGGACTGGATTCTCTTCGCCCCCTGGAGTTTTGACCGGGCGTTGATGCGCAATGCCTTCATGTACGAACTCAGCAATGCGGCCGGGCGTTATGCGGTGCGGACCCGGTTCGTGGAGGTGTTTCTGAATCATGACGGGGGCAGCCTCTCCTCCTCGGACTACTATGGGGTCTACGTGTTCATGGAGAAGATCAAGCAGGGGCCGGATCGCGTGGACGTGGCCGAGTTGCCCGATTCCGTCAACAGTGAACCCGATATCTCCGGAGGGTATGTTTGGAAACTGGATAAACCTGATCCCGACGATCAATTCATCATCGCCGCGGGCAAGTCGACCAATGGGATCAATGTGCTGTCCTCGGTGTACCCGAAGATCATGCCGCCGGCCCAGTCGAACTGGCTGGTGACGGCCATCAATGACATCGATGCCGCAGTACCAAACGGAAATTATGAATCCCTCATCGATGTCGAATCCTTTGCCGACCACTTTGTTTTCAACATGTTTGCACAGAACGCGGATGGACTATGGGTGAGCACGTTCTATCACAAGGACCGCAACGGCCTGGTTCAGATGGGGCCGATCTGGGATTTTGACCGATCGATGGGGTGCGACAACGACGATCGGCCGTCCAATCCCCAGATCTGGGCCTGGCCCGGCAACACCATTGCCTACTTTCGCGGGGTGAACTCGCTTTGGTGGAAGAAGTTGGCGCTGAATGATGCCGAGTTCTGGATGGTCATGCTGGATCGTTGGCAACGCATGCGGCAGGGGCCGCTGAGTGATGCAGCCAACACGGAGCGGATCGAACGCTATCGAACGGAGCTTTCCACCGCAGCGCTCCGCAATTTTGATCGATGGACCCAGCATATTCCATCCTCCGAGTGGACAGACAAGGTGGATGCCTTCCAAAACCATGTGCTGGCGCGCGGGCAGTGGGTTGACGACCAGTTTATCGATCCCCCGGCCTTCAGCCAGCCCGGCGGCTTGGTGCCCGCCGGATACGCGCTCAGCTTGACGGGGCCGGAAGCAAAATACTTCACACTGGACGGCTCCGATCCACGCGCCGTGGGCGGGGCGCCCGCGGGGACGGCCTACTCCAGCCCGGTCACTCTGACGGCGAACACGCTGGTCAAAGCCCGCGCCTGGGATGGAACCCCCTTTGGCGATGCACCGACGGACTGGCCATGGAGCGCGTTGAGCGAGGCGCTGTTTATCGTGGAACCGGCCCCGCTGGCGATTACGGAGATCATGTACCACCCCCGCCCGCCTTCCGGAGCCGCTGAATCCGGCTTCACCGCATCGGATTTCGAGTTCATTGAGGTTCAGAACACAAGCGCTTCGGGTTGCAGCCTGGTGGGCGTTCAGCTGCTCGAGGGCGTTCAGTTCGACTTCACCTGTGGAAACGCGTTAACCCTGGCCGCAGGAGCCCATGGCGTCGTCGTCCGGAATCTTGAAGCGTTCAAGGCCCGTTACACCAACTCGGCGAGCCTGAACATCCTGGGGATCTACAACGGGCGCTTGAGCGACAGCACGGAGAACATCAGGCTGGGCTACGACCTGCCCAACCTGCCGGCGCTCGCCTCGTTCGATTATGAGGATGATTGGTATCCGAGCACGGACGGGGAGGGTTTCTCTCTGGTGTTGATCGATCCGCAGAGTGATCCCGCCGCCTGGGACAGTAAACAGGCTTGGCGCCATTCGGCGGGTGTGGACGGATCACCGGGGACGGCGGATCCGGCGCCGGACCATCCGCCCGGATCGGTGGTCATCAATGAGGTGCTTTCTCATCAGGACACGGACAATCCGGGTGACTGGATTGAGTTGCACAACACCACCGGCAGCGCCATCGATGTTGGCGGATGGTTCTTGAGCGATAGTCGTGGGCAACTGAAGAAGTATGCCATTCCTGCTGGGACCGTGATTCCTCCCAACGGGTATGCGGTCTTCACGGAACATGACCACTTTGGATCGGCCTTCGCCCTCAGCGAGCATGGCGATTCGGTCTACCTTTCGTCCGGGAATGGCGGGGAGCTCAGCGAACCGGCATACCGAGCATCTCAGAGTTTCGGCGGGCAGGATCGTGATGTCACCTTCGGCCGCCACCTCCGAGCCGATGGCGTCGCCGACTTCGCCTCGCTTCTGGTTCCCACCATGGGGTCGGCCAACTCGGGACCGAAGGTGGGGCCGATCGTGATCGAGGAGATCATGTACAATCCTCCGAATGGAGGTCACGAATACATCCGGATACGCAACACCTCGGGGCAGGCCGTGCCTCTTTATGACGCGGCCAATCCTTCCAATGTCTGGAAGGTTGCCGGGATCGATTTTGAGTTCCCCGCCGGCGTGGAACTCGCGCCCGACCACTACCTTTTGCTCGTCCGGGATACGATCACCCCGGCGCTTTTCCGTCAGGCATACGGGATTCCCCCCTCAGTGTTGATCTTCATCTATGCCGGGGCGCTGGACAATGACGCGGACACCATTCTCTTGAAGAAACCGGGAGCGCCGGAGGTTGCCACAGGATATGTGCCCAGGATCGTGGTGGAACAGGTGAAGTACAATGACAGCAGCCCCTGGCCCCCGGATGCGAACGGTCTCGGCAAGGCATTGGGCCGGGTGAACCATGCCGCCTATGGAAATGATTCTTCCAATTGGCAGGCGGTTGTGCCCGCCTATGGCCCGGTGATGTACGAGTTGATTGTGCATTCGGGTTCCGGGGACGGAGAATACGCCCCCGGAACGCTGGTTGCCATCGAAGCGGACCCGGCCGGAACGAATCAGGCCTTTGAACAATGGATTGGCAATGTGGCGGCAGTGGCGGATGTGGGTGCCTCCTCCACTTCTCTTCAGATGCCCGCGCGGGACACGACATTGACCGCGCTCTACACCGCCGGGCCGCTGACCTTCATAGACGCTGATGATGTGTGGAAGTACCACGACCTGGGGCAGGATCTCGGAACGGCCTGGCAGGCTGCGGATTACAATGACGCCGCGTGGGCGAGTGGCGCTGCACAACTGGGTTATGGCGATGGTGATGAGACCACGGTGGTGGGTTATGGAGGGGTCATCACCAACAAGCACGTCACAACCTATTTCCGGAAGGGTTTTGCGGTGGACGAGGTTGCCGCCTTGACCACGGTCACATTGAGACTGCTGCGTGACGACGGTGCGGTGGTGTATGTCAACGGCGTCGAGGTGGCCCGGGATGGATTGCCGACCGGTGCGATCGATTACCAGACGCTGGCGAACATCACAGTGGGCGGAGCGGCAGAGGACACCTTCTATGAGTTCGCGCTACCGGTGTCGGTGCTGGACCCGGGGCCCAATGTGATCGCGGTGGAAATACACCAGCAGGCACGCAACAGCTCCGATATCTCGTTTGCCCTGCAATTGCAGGGCATGCAGTCGGGAAATACGGCAACGCTGGATGGCGATGCCGACGGCATGCAGGACGCCTGGGAAACAAACCATTTCGGCTCAACAGAGGCGGGCATTCCCAATGTTGACGGCGATGGGGATGGCGTCTGGAACATTGATGAATTTGTCGCCGGCACCCTGCCCGATGACCCGCGCTCCTATTTCACGGTGGAGGCGTTCAGTGGCTCGATTCTCTCATGGGTGGCGATGCCAGGCCGCACCTATGCAGTGGAGTGGTCGGACGACCTCCGCCAACCGTTTACCCGGATCGCAGCCGGCCTCACGGGGGGGACGTACGCGGACACGCAACACATGACAAACCCGGTCAACTACTACAGGATGCAGGTTGAACTGGAGTAGCCACGACCGGTCGGCTCTTGAACGCATTCATGAAAATAGATTCCATCTTGTTGGCCAGCACGGGCTTGCTGCTTTGCGGCTGCCAGTTTCATTCCGTTTCCACTGCGGGGGCGGCTGCGGGCGGGTCCGCCAGCCCGGTCGCTTCCTCCCCGGCGCCGAAATCCCTGGTGTCATGGGTCAATCCGCTGATGGGCACCGATTCGACCCGCGAATTTTCGCACGGCAATTTGTATCCTGCCGTCGGCGTGCCGTTCCCGATGAACACCTGGTCGCCCTACACGCAGCCGCAGAGCGACAAGTTCTTCTACCAGTATTCGCAAACTCAGATCCGCGGCATCCGGCAGACGCACCAGCCCAGCCCGTGGATCGGCGATTACGCGATGTTCTCGCTCATGCCCGTGTCCGGCAAGCTGGTGGTGAATGAAAATGACCGCGCGTCGCAATTTTCCCACGACCGGGAAATCGCCCAGCCCAGTTACTACTCCGTTTATCTCGATACCTGGAGAGTGAAGGCCGAAGTCACGCCCACCGAACGGGCCGCGCGTTTCCGCTTTGCCTTTGACCAGCCGGGCGACGCCTATGTGGTGCTGGACGGCTTTGATCAGGGCGCGTCCATTCAAGTGATTCCTGCTGAGAACACAATCACGGGCGCAGTCCGCTATCGTTGTGGCGAGGTGCCGGAGATTTATTCCAGCAATTATTTTGTGATTGTGTTCGATCATCCGTTTGCCGCGAGCGGCGTCTGGTCAACCAATGGAATCCAGCCGGGCGTCCATCGGATTGCCGGCAAGCAGGCGGGCGCGTTCGTGCAATTTGATGCGAGCGAGGACCGGGCGGTCGGTTGCAAAGTCGCCTCCTCCTTCATCAGCCCGGCGCAGGCCCTGCAGAATCTCCAAAGCGAAATCGGCGACGCCGATTTTGAAACCATCCGCCGCCGGGCCGAAGCGCGTTGGAACGAGGCCCTCGGCCGGGTCCAGGTGCGAGGCGGATTGGACGACCAGCGGCGCACCTTCTACAGCTGCCTCTACCGCTGCCTGATGTTCCCGCACAAATTCTACGAAGTGGATGCCCAGGGGAAGCGGGTCTATTTCAGTCCCTACGACGGCCAGGTGCATGAGGGCGTGCTCTACACGGACAGCGGTTTCTGGGATACGTTCCGCGCCGCGCAACCGCTCTACAACCTGCTTTATCCCGAGGTGAACGCCGAGATTCTGCAGGGCTTGCTCAACGCCGCCGAGCAAAGCGGCTGGCTGCCGGCTTGGGCCAGTCCCGGTCATCGCAATTGCATGATCGGCAACCACGCCTTCTCGCTGCTCGCCGACGGATGGGTCAAGGGCGTGCGCTCCTTTGATGCGAACCGCGCCGTGGACGCCATGATTCACGATGCAAACCAGGGCGGACCGATCCGGTCTATTGGGCGGGATGGCGCGGAGTATTATCAGAAACTGGGCTACGTGCCGTATTCGCCGGTGAAGGGGGAAATCAGCTTCAAGGAAGCCACCGCGAAAACGCTGGAATACGCCTATGACGATTTTTGCGCGGCGAAACTCGCCGCCGCCATTGGCCGCAAGACCGACGCGCAAAACTTCCTCCGCAGTGCCAGCAACTGGACCAATGTATTTGATCCCAACACCGGTTTTGTGCGCGAACGCAAGGCTGACGGTTCGTGGGTTGAACCGTTTTATCCGAACCAGTGGGGAGGCGGTTTTACCGAAGGCTGTTCGTGGCACTGGACGTGGAGCGTGTTCCAGGACCTTCCGGGGCTGATAACGCAAATGGGCGGCGACGATGCGTTCGGCGCCAAGTTGGACGAAGTCTTTGCCACCGCCAACGAAGTCCGCCCCGGCACTTATGGCCGGATGATTCACGAAATGACCGAGATGGTGGCCGCCGACATGGGCCAATACGCCCACGGCAATCAACCCATCCAGCACATGCTCTATCTTTACGGCTACGCGGGCCAGCCTTGGAAGACGCAATCCCGCGTGCGGTGGGCTATGGGCAAACTCTACGCGCCAACGCCCGACGGGTATTGCGGCGATGAGGACAACGGCCAGACTTCCGCCTGGTATGTGTTCAGCGCGCTGGGTTTCTACCCGGTTTGCCCCGGCGATGATCTGTACATCATCGGCACGCCGTTGTTTGATGAGGCGGTTCTCAAGGTGGGGAGCGGGAAAGCCTTCACCCTCATAGCGGCGAACAACGGTCCGTTGAAACCCTACATCCAGGGAGCAACTTTGGATGGTGCCGTCTTCGAGAAAACCTATCTCAGCCACGATCAAGTCATCGCCGGGGGAGAGCTGCAATTCAACATGACTTCCGCGCCGGACTCCCAATGGGGTGGCGCGCCCGCCAGCCGTCCGCCTTCGGCGTTGCAGCGACTGATCAAAAGTCTGCCTGAATAGGTCTCCGCGGCTTCTCCGATCTTTCAGACATGATCGGCGAGGACAGCGAGGCCCGCAGCAACCCCCGAGCCCCATGCCGTCGTATTTTAGCAAGAGGTGCCGGGAATGGCCCCACCGGGCCAACAGAGGTCGCCCACTTGCCAGCTACAAAAGTGACGAAATCATGCTCTGACAGGTGCGGGTGAGGGCATGCCGACGTGAGCCTGGGCATTTCCTACTCAGTTCGCATCCTGATTGATGGGCTTGTTCACCACCAGGGGTGGTGGGAAATCGGAGGCGTGATCGCCGCCGCGGCTGCGGAGACGTTTGTTGTTGATCCCGCCCATGGGCTGGTTGAGAGGAATCTCCATTCCGCCAAGTTCGTTCATCTTTTTGTATAGCGTGTTTTCCATCTGCTTTGCGAGCTTCTGATGGGCAGGATCGTATAGCAGATTCCGGGTTTCGTCCGGGTCGCTTTGGATGTCATAGAGTTCGTCCGCGTCCCACAGGCCGTAGTAGGTGATGTATTTGTATTGGTCGGTGCGCAACGCGAAGGTGGTGGGGGTTTGCGGAAAATTTTTCTCCCAATAATAGACGTAGAAAAAGTCTTCACGCCAAGGGACCGTCTTGCCCTCCGCCAGCGGCAGGAAACTCTCCCCATCCATGTGCGCCGGTTTCTTGAGGCCCATCGCCTCCATGACGGTGGGGGCGATGTCGATGTTGCTCACCATTTGTGTGACCACTGTGCCGCCCCTGATGAGTGCGGGGCATTGCACGAGCATGGGAACACGCATGGACGTCTCGTAGGCCACGCGCTTGTCGATAAGGCCATGCTCGCCGAACATGAAGCCGTTGTCGCCCATGTAAATCAGCAGGGTGTCGTCGTAGATGCCCATGTCCCTCAACTGCTGCAGCACCCGGCCGACGCTGTCGTCCACCGAGCACAACGTTTCGCAGTAACGCTTGTAGTAACCCTCGATGTCCAGCTCGCTGTGATAGGGAAAATCCACGCCGTGCCACGAGTTACGCTGGTCGCGCAGCCAGCGAGGCTGGAGCAGGTTGGTGGGTGTGCTGTCTTCCGACCCGGGCCGGTGAAACGCCAGATTCTTGAACCGTCCGTCATACTTTGGCTCGGGGGTGAAATTGGCATGCACGGCCTTGTGCGAGAGGTAGAGGAAGAAGGGCTTGTCGGCTGGCTCCTGCTGTTTCAACCACTCAATGGCGTAGTCGGTCAGCTCGGGCGTGATGTAACCCTTCCCGCGGAAGCTGACCCAGTGATCCCAGCCGGGTTGCGGCTCATCGCTTTCGCCGCCCATGTGCCATTTCCCGATGAAACAGGTGGCGTAACCCGCTTCCTGCAGAAACTGCGGAAAATAAATTGTGCCGGGCGGGATGGGGCGGTTGTTGTCAATCACCCGATGGCGGAAGGTGTAAAGACCGGTGAGAATCGAGGCCCGGCTGGGTGAACACAGGGACGTGGTCACGAGGGCATTCTTGATGTAAGCCCCGTTGGCTGCCAGCGAATCCATCACCGGCGTCTTGGCGAATTGATGGTGCAGAAAACTCATCGCATCGTAGCGATGATCGTCTGAGAGGATGAAGACCACGTTGCGCGGCTTCGCGCCGGGGATACGCTCGGGAACGATCTCCCGGGGAATGGGCGTGACGGCCTGAAGGTGTTGCACGGAGATCAATGCGGTCAGAAGCAGCAGGGGCGCGAGCCGGGCGGCGCGCGGCTGCCCAATGTTTACCCTGCTTAACAAGACGTTTGTTTTTGAATTCAGTTGTGTCATTGGTTGATTTTCCTTTTCTCACCTTTCTCGCAAGACATGAACTGCGAGGCGGAGGAGTGCTTGGTCTCGGCTGAGGCTGGACTGGAATCCAGGCCTGCCAGAACCATCAGCAAACAGCTCAGATGCGCGCACATGACTTGTTCGGTGGTTACCATTCGCTGGTCGCCGCCCCGCTGCGACTACCAGCCACAACGGAACTCGCGGGCGTTCTTATGGTTTGATTTTGCCGAGATCCTAAACCATTTTTCCCAGTGAACACCATTCCCCCAAATCGGGTAGTTGTTCATGATCGGGGGATGATGACACTGCTGGTCCGTTCCCGAGCCGTTTTGCCAGTTTTAAGTCAGGACTCAACTTTCGGGCAGGAATGTTGACCTGACGGGTTTCCATGCATCTCCATCCATTCTGTCTCAAAACTCAAACCGCGATGCTGCAGGTTATGGTTTGCGCCTTATGCCTTGCAGGCTGGGGTGCCCGCGCGGCGGATTTCGTGCCGACTGGTGTGCCGGAAATCGATGCCATGCGCAAGGAATTCGCCACCGGTCCCACCACGCCGGAAAACGCGCCGCGGCGTCACTCGCTGATCTTTTCCTGGGTCAGACACCTC